>WFRC01000301.1 GCA_015486685.1 Caldifarciminota bacterium | reverse complement strand
TTCTTCTGATATGCCTGACGAAGATAGGCAGACAGCATATTATTCAAGAATACTCAGGGAGATTTATCCCGATAGTGTTATTATCAGGACCTTTGATATTGGAGGTGATAAACTTTTTGGTTGGACAGAAGAACAGAATCCGTTCCTGGGTTGGAGAGGTATCAGGCTATCTTTGGGTAAGGAAGAAATTTTCCGAACTCAAATAAGGGCAATTCTGCAATCTTCATCTTCCGGAAATGTAAAAATAATGCTGCCTATGGTTTCTACTCTGGGGGAAGTAAAAAAGGCAAATGCAATCATTAAAGAAGAAATGGGCAATCTCAGAAAAGAAAATGTAAAGATAAATGACGGGATAGAAGTTGGGATTATGGTTGAAGTGCCATCTGTTGCAATACAGGCAAGGGATTTTGCCAAATATGTGGATTTTTTCTCCATAGGCTCAAACGACCTGACGCAATATACATTGGCGGTGGATAGAACAAATGAAAAGGTGGCTGAAATATTTGATCACCTGAATCCTGCGGTTCTGCGTTTAATAAGGTTATCCATTGAAGGTGCGCACAGTGAAGGGAAATGGGTAGGTATATGTGGAGAAATTGCGAGCGATATACTTGCTATCCCTATTCTTGTGGGCCTTGAGGTAGACGAACTATCTGTAATACCCTCTATGGTGCCAGAAATCAAAAGTTTGATAAGAAATTTTACCTTAAAGGAGGCAAAAAAAATAGCATCTTTTGTGATAGATATGGAGAATCCACAGGATATAAGAGAATATCTTTATGAGGTATTAAAGTCAAAATCTCCATCTTTAACAGAGATTCTGGCAGGAGGGAAAGATGATAGAATTAATAGATAAAATGGCAGATGATGTAGAGGCGGCTGCAGGTTTAACGATAGAACTTCCGTCTATTAAAAGGGGATTGAAAAATATTTGTATATCTGGGATGGGGGGCTCCGCAATTGGAGGGGATATAATTTCCTCCATTGCAAATATAAAGGGAACACTACCTGTTTTTATAATCAGGGATTACAATATCCCTAAATTTGTTTCTCACTCCACACTATTTTTCAGTGTAAGTTATTCGGGCAATACAGAGGAAACAATATTCGCATATAATAAGGCAAAAAAGAGAGAGGCAAAGATTATTGCAATTACAAGCAATGGCGTACTTTTAGACCTGGCACAAAAAGATGGTATTCCTGCTTTTATTGTGCCCAAAGGTTATCCTCCGAGGGCTGCCCTGCCTTTTTTGTTTTTCCCCATACTTAATGTGCTTAAACAATTAAAAGTAATTGAAATCAGTGATAAGGAAGTCAAGGGCGTTTCAAAAATGTTGAGGAATGCGCAGGATGAAAACAAAATTTGGGCTCGGGAAACAGCAAAAAAGATAAAGGAGAAGATGCCCTTCATATATACTGAGGATAAGTTTTCACCTATTGGTAGAAGATGGGTAACACAAATCAATGAGAATAGTAAATCACTCGCCCATTATCTTTCTTTACCAGAAATGGACCATAATGAAATTGTTGGGTGGGAGCACCCAAGAGAAATGTTAAAAAGGTCTATAATATTTTTCTTAAAAGATAAGGATACGGGAAAGCTTGAAAAGAGGATTAGAATAACAGAGGAGATGATAAAAGAATTGGCGGGAGAAATATTTGAGATAATACCTTCCGGCGATACACTGCTCTCCAAAATGTTTTACTTAATTCAGAGAGGGGATTATTTAAGTTATTATCTCGCTGTGGAATACGGCGTCGACCCTCTCCCTGTCCGTAGGATAGAAGAATTAAAGAGGAGGTTAGCAGAGTGAAGGTTGTTATACCTGCCGCAGGAATAGGAAAAAGATTGAGACCGTTTACATATACGAAACCTAAAGCACTTTTGCCTGTTGCGGGGAAACCCATTATTGCCCATATTATTGATGGACTAAAAGGACTTCCGATTGAAGAAGTTATTATTGTAATTGGATATATGGGAGAAAGAATACAGGAATATTTTCATAATTTTAAGGATTTTAAGATTTCTTATGCTATTCAAAAAGAGTTTGAAGGGCTTGGTCATGCAGTATATCAGGCAAAGAAATTTGTGGGTAGTGCACCTGTCCTGATAATTCTGGGAGATACGGTATTTGATGTGGATTATAAAAAATTTACAGAAGCAGATACAGGTGTTATAGGGGTAAAAGAGGTTGATAATCCTGGAAGATTTGGGATAGCGGAGATGGATGGGCAAATTGTTAAAAAGGTTGTTGAGAAACCTGAAACTCCTTCCTCAAATCTTGCTATTGTGGGAATTTATTATTTTCCTGATAGTGCTTTTTTGTTTAATGCAATAGAAGAAAATATAAAGAAGGATAAGAGAACAAAGGGAGAAATTCAACTCACTGATGCGATTCAGGTGATGATTGATAGGGGAGAGAAACTTACCGTGAAAAGAATTCAGGGATGGTTTGATTGTGGGAAGGTTGAGACACTAATTGATACAAATAGGTTTTTACTCTCAAAGGAAAATTTTTATCCGAAAATAGAAGGTTCACTTATTATTCCCCCTGTTTATATTGGGGAAAATACTCAGGTGAAAAATGTTGTTCTTGGTCCCTATGTCTCCATTGGTAATAGGGCAATTATAAAGGATGCAATTATTAAGAATTCTATCGTTGATAATGGTGCAAAATTAAGAGGTATCCTTATGAAAAATTCGTTTATTGGTGAGAATGCTTGCATAGAAAAAGAGTTAGATGTATTAGTCATTGGTGATAATTCAGAGATAGGAAAGGAGGAGATATGAAAAATTTGATTACATCAGAGTCTGTAACAGAGGGACATCCCGACAAGATTTGCGACCAGGTATCTGATGCAGTTCTTGATGAAATTATGGCGAAAGACCCTTATGGTAGGGTTGCAGTAGAAACATTTGCTTCACATGGACTTATAATAGTAGGGGGTGAAATTACAACAGAGGTATATATAGATATACCTAAACTTGCAAGGGGGATAATTAAAGACATTGGATATACAAATCCGGAATATGGACTTGATTATAAGACCTGCGGTGTTTTGAGTATGATTCAGGAACAATCTCCTGATATTGCATTGGGAGTTAATACAGGAGGCGCGGGAGACCAGGGTATGATGTTCGGATATGCTGCAAATGAGACACCGGAACTTATGCCAATGCCTATAATACTTGCACATAAGCTTGTCAGAAGACTGTCCGAAATAAGGAAATATGAGGGTGTAAAATTTCTGAGGCCTGATGGCAAATCACAGGTTACAGTAGAATATCAGGATGGGAAACCTACCAGGGTGGATACAATTATTATTTCTGCCCAACATGACCCTGATGTAGACGAAGATACATTGAAGGAGGCAGTTATTGAGAGTGTTATCAAAAAAGTAGTTCCTCCTGAATTTCTTGATGATGATACAAAATATATGGTAAATCCCACAGGCAGATTTGTGATTGGCGGTCCTCAGGCTGATACAGGACTCACAGGGAGAAAGATTATGGTAGATACCTATGGAGGTATAGGAAGACATGGCGGAGGTTGTTTTTCGGGGAAAGACCCGACAAAGGTAGATAGATCTGCCGCATATATGTCGAGGTATATTGCAAAAAATATTGTTGCCGCAGAGCTTGCTGAAAGGATAGAAATCCAGCTTGCTTATGCAATAGGTGTTGCTGACCCTGTCTCAATCTATGTAGATACATTTGGGACAGGTAAAATTCCGAATAATGAGATTGCCCATATCATCAGGAAAAATTTTGACCTTACTCCGAATGGGATGATAAGCAAACTGGATTTAAGAAGACCCATATACAGAAAAACCGCCGCCTATGGACATTTTGGCAGAGAGGAAAATGGATTTACATGGGAATTAAAGGATGCAAAAGAAACAATATTAAAGGAGATAAAATAATGGAATACCATATTAAAGACAAAACACTAAAGTCTCAGGGAAAACTTAAGATTGAATGGGCTGAACATAATATGCCTGTTTTAAGAAAAATAAGGGAAGATTTCAAAAAGACAAAGCCGCTGAAGGGCCTTTGTATTGGTGCCTGTTTACATATTACAACAGAAACGGCAAACCTTGCTATAACATTGAAGGCAGGCGGAGCAGAGGCTTATCTTACGGCATCAAATCCCCTGTCAACTCAGGATGATGTTGCGGCTGCACTTGCACTTGAATATCATATACCTGTATTTGCAATAAAAGGGGAGGATAATAAGACATATTACCAGCATATTGAAGAAGTGCTCAAAAGAAAGCCCGTAATTACTATGGATGATGGTGCAGATTTGATTTCCAACCTTCATAGAAAGTATCCGAAGAGGGCAAAAGATGTAATAGGTGGAACAGAAGAAACAACAACAGGCGTTATAAGATTGAGGAGTATGGCAAAGGATGGCGTATTAAAATATCCTGTAATTGCAGTAAATGATTCTCAGACAAAGCATCTTTTTGACAACAGGTATGGAACGGGACAATCCACAATCGATGGCATTTTGAGAGCGACAAATGTTTTGATTGCAGGTATGAAGGTTGTTGTCGGTGGATATGGATGGTGTGGAAGGGGTATTGCAATGAGGGCTAAGGGAATGGGCGGCAGAGTAATTATTACTGAAACTGACCCCGTAAGGGCATTAGAGGCAGTTATGGATGGTTTTGATGTAATGCCAATGGGAGAAGCCGCAGGTATAGGTGACCTATTTATTACATCTACGGGCGATAGGGATATCCTTGCAAAAAAACACTTTTTAAGGATGAAGGATGGTGCAATTATTGCAAATGCAGGGCATTTCAATGTGGAAATTGATATTCCGGGGTTGAAAGAGATTTCCACAAGAAAGAAAAGAATTAGACCCTATGTAGACCAGTATACACTCAAAAATGGTAAAAAAATTAATTTGCTTGCAGAAGGGAGGCTTGTAAATCTCTCTGCGGCAGAAGGACATCCAGCAATGGTAATGGATATGAGTTTTGCAAATCAGGCACTTGCCGCAAAATATCTAAAAGAAAAGGGAAAGGGATTAAAAGGGGAAGTTTACACAATTCCTGAAGATATAGATAAAGAGATTGCCGTCTTAAAATTGAAGACTATGGGCATAGAAACTGATAAATTAACAAAAGCACAGAAGAAATACCTTTCTTCATGGGAGGAAGGAACATAAAAAGGGTTAAATGTAAAATGTTAAAGGTTAAAAGTGAAAAAGATAGCCGTAAGCATTGTCATTGCGAGCCGAAGGCGAAGCAACCTCTCAGGTGGGGTGGTAAAGTAAGCCGATGGCCGTTGTAGGAGGGGCTTCCAAGCCCCGATTATCTCACTAAGAACGATGATATGGTGATACGGTGATACGGAAGGAAAAAGGCAGGTTAAGAAAAAGGAGTGAATGAGTAGATGAGTAAATGGGTAAATGAGTGGATGAGTAAATGAGGAAAAAATGAAAGATGTAGGATTTAGTATAATTATTTTGTTCCTGCTTGTATTAGTGCTTGATATTACCTCGTCCCTGTTTATTTCTCGTATTCAGACAGGATGGAGGATGGAGGTAGACGACCGATTGACTACAGGTGTAAACCTGCTGGATAAATTTATTGGCAATATGGAGGGGCATAAAGATATAGATAAAATCTTTCAGTATATTGGTATAGCAAATATATCAAAATGTTATCTTATTGATGAATCAGGGAAAATCATATTTCAAACAAGTTGGGCACCACCTGAATTACCTAAAAAATTCCCGGAAAAAATCTTCTATTACGGTAATAGATGGGTTATCGAAAATATAGAGAGAGCAAATAAGAAATATTACCTCGTATTAAGCACCGACCCTATATTATATTCCTCTGCACGAAGGTTATATCCATTTTTCTGGTTTATCAGGGCAATTATTTATCTACTTTTTATCGTCATTGGTGTTTCACTATACCTATACCCTGCAAAATATTCTCAGAAGTCAGAAGAAAAAGGAATAGAATTTTTTAGAGATACTTTGCAAGGAATGATTGAAAAATATAAGAATGACATTTCACAATTGGAATCAGCACTCAAAAAATATAAAGGTAAAGAGCCCTTAATTGAATTGGGTGCAAATACAAGGAAGATTTTACATGAAATCAGAAATAGAACAGGGACAATTATTGGATATGTGAGTCTTGTGAAGGATAAAGAAGTGAAAAACAAGTTAACAGAAGAAGTTCAATTCCTCAATAGGGTAGCAGATAATATACTTATATTTACCCATCCGTTGGAGAAAAAGGGAAAATCACTTGATATCAGGAAAGTGCTTGATTATGTGTTGAATGATTACAAGGAAAATATGAAAATAAGCAGGCATTATCAGATAGTAAAGAAGATAAATGGAGATAAAGAACTTCTTATTCAGGCATTCCAGAATATTGTAAAAAATAGTTATGAATCTATGAAAAAGGGTGAGAAAAAGATAGATGTGCATATTCAACAAAAAGAAAATGCAGTAAATATAATTATTCAAGATTATGGCATTGGTATGGATAAGGAGACAGCAGAAAGGATATTTGAGCCTGATTTTACTACAAAGGATAAAGGGACAGGGTTTGGTATGGCTTATGTTAAGAAGATTATTGATGCTCATAACGGGAGAATAGAGGTGGAAAGTAAAAAGGGGAAAGGGACAAAAGTTACAGTGGAGTTGAATGGATAGAATATTTATATTAGATGATGATGAACATTTTTTAACGATGTTGAAATACCATTTTAAGAAAAGGTCTATACCTTTTAAGGCATTCACTTCTTCCCGGGATGCCCTGAATTCGATAAAAAAGATTTCATATTCAGCGGGGATTATTGACATGAAACTGCCCGATACTACAGGGGTTGATGTGATGAAGGACTTTCACAAAGAATTTTCCGATGCGCCGGTGATTATTATGACTGCCTATGGGGATATTGAAACAGCAGTAAATGTGATAAAATCTGGTGCATGGGATTATATCCAGAAACCATTTGACCCTGATACGCTGATTTTACGGCTCAGAAGGGCATTACGAGAGAGGGCAAATAACCTGCTAAAAGAAGCAGAAGAGGATGAAATAGTAGGAAAGTCGGATGGCATTAAGGAAGCAATCTCTCTGGCAAAAAGGGTTGCAGAGGCAGATACCACTGTTTTACTCCTTGGTGAATCAGGAACAGGCAAAGAACTATTTGCAAGAAATATACATAAATGGAGTGAGAGAAGAGATGGGAATCTGGTGATAATTAATTCGGCTGCTATACCAGAAACTTTGATGGAAAGTGAACTATTTGGCATTGAAAAGGGAACAGCAACAGGGGTAGAAAAGAGGATTGGGAAGCTGGAATTGGCTGATAGCGGTACTGTATTTTTTGATGAAATTGGTGATATGCCCGTATCTATTCAGGCAAAAATTTTAAGGGTCATTGAAAATAGGAATTTTGAGAGGGTGGGTGGGAGAAAGACAATTAATGTAGATATCAGGATTATTGCGGCTACAAATAAGAATTTAGAAAAGATGATAAAAGAGGGAGAATTTAGAGAGGATTTATACTACAGGTTGAATGTTTTTCCTATTGAGATACTCCCTTTAAGAGAAAGGATAGATGATATTCCTGCTATGGTAAAACATTTTATTAAGAAATATAATCCTGTTGTAAAGAAGAACATAAAAGGAATATCAAAAGAGGGGATTATAAAATTGAAGAAATATCCCTGGCCAGGCAATGTGAGAGAATTGGAGAATATTATTGAGAGGGCAATGATTTTGGAAGATGAGGATTTTATATCTCCAGAAAATGTCATAATATCCCGTAAAGAAGAATTTAAGGAAGAAACATTAAAGGATGCGACTGAATATGTTGTGAAAAATACAGAGGTAAGGCTTATAAAATCTGTATTAAAAAAAACAGGAGGGAATAAGTGGAAGGCGGCAAAGATTCTGGGTATAAGTTATAAATCCCTGTTTAATAAGATGAATAAATATGGATTACAGGAGGGGAAATGAGCGAATGGATTTATATACAGGATATTGATAAATATGAGGGTCAGTTAATTACAATAAAAGGATGGGTATTCAATAAGAGAAGAAGTGGGAAAATCATATTTCTCCTTGTCAGGGATGGCACAGGTATTATACAATCTATTATTGTAAAGAATGAGGTTGGAGATGATATATTTGATGTAGCCGATAAACTTACACAAGAATCTTCAATCATTGTTGAAGGTGTTGTGAGAGAGGATAAAAGGGCACCCGGAGGTTTTGAATTAGGGCTTAAGCATCTTATTCCTGTGGGAAAATCCATTGATTATCCTATAAGCCCAAAAGAACATGGTATAGGATTTTTGATGGAGAATAGGCACCTGTGGCTCAGGTCAAAAAAACAGAACGCATCGTTGAGAATCAGAGCAGAGGTAGTAAGAAGTGTGCGTGAATTTTTAGATAATAGGGGGTATGTAAATTTGGATGCCCCCATATTTACACCTGCTGCCTGTGAAGGGACCACAACACTTTTTCCTGTTAAATATTTTAACAAGGTTGCATATTTATCACAGAGTGGGCAATTATACAATGAGGCTGCCTGTATGGCATTTGGAAAGGTATATTGCTTTGGGCCTGCATTCAGGGCAGAAAAGTCCAAGACCAGAAGACATCTTACAGAATTCTGGCAGGTTGAACCTGAAATGGCATATTTTCAGATGGAAGATGCGATAAAGGTTACAGAAGAAATGCTTGAATACATTGTTCGGAATGTGTTAGAACATAGGGAAAGGGAATTGAAAATTCTGGGAAGGGATATAAAGATATTGGAAAAGGTGCACCCTCCGTTCCCCAGAATAAGATATAAAGAGGCAATTGAACGTTTGCAAAAAAAAGGTATAGAAATAAAATATGGCGATGACTTTGGTGCCCCTGACGAAGCGGCATTAACAGAAGAATTTGAACTTCCATTTTTTGTGTACCATTTCCCTGCAGATGTGAAGGCATTCTATATGAAAAAAGACGGGGAAAATCCAGATGTAACCCTCTCTTTTGATTTACTTGCCCCAGAAGGTTATGGTGAAATAGTAGGCGGAGGGCAGAGGGAAGATGACTATCAATTACTGCTAAAAAGCATAAAAAAGCGTAATCTCCCTGTTAAAAATTTCCAGTGGTACCTTGATTTAAGAAAGTACGGTAGCATTCCCCACAGCGGATTTGGGTTGGGAATAGAAAGGACAGTTGCCTGGATTGGGAAAATCCATCATGTGCGTGAGACAATTCCGTTTCCCAGAATGCTGGACACAATATATCCGTAAAACTGGCTACCAGCCTAAAAAGTGAATGAACAAATAAAGACAGGTTAAGGTTGAGAAAAGATGAGTGAATGAGTAGACGAGAGAAAGAATAGGAGCTTCCAGCTGCCAGCTCATAGCTCCCAGCCAAAAGATAAAGAAGAAAGAGAGAAATGGGCTCACAGCTGACAGCGAAAGAATGAAGAATGGAGTATGAAGATATTGGATATTGGCAAAAAAAGAAGATTTAACTTTTCAAAAAAAATTTGACAAATGGGAAAATCTTTTTAACTTATATGTATGGAGAAAAAAGGCATTTTTGACGATAAAAAAATTCAATCTATCAAAAAGAAAAAACAGGAATACCTTGAAAAATTAAAGAAAGAGGCGAAAGATAGAGAAGGCGTAAAATTTGAAACAATTTCAGGTATACCTCTTGATATTCTTTATACACCAGAAGATATTCAAAATTTTGATTATTTAGAAGAGTCAGGATTTCCCGGTGAATACCCATATACAAGGAGTATCCGACGAAATCTATACAGAGGTAGACTCTGGACAATGCGACAGTTTGCAGGATTTGGCACTGCTGCTGATACAAATAAAAGATATAAATTTTTACTCTCTCATGGAGAAACAGGTTTATCTGTTGCGTTTGATTTTCCGACACTTTATGGCAGGGATTCAGATGACCCACTTTCAGAAGGTGAAGTGGGCAAATGCGGTGTTGCTATATCCTCTTTGCAGGATATGGAAACCCTGTTTGATGGTATCCCGATGGAGAAGGTCTCTACCTCTATGACAATAAACGGTCCTGCTGCAATTTTATGGGCTTTCTATATTGCTGCGGCAGAAAATCAAGGAGTCTCACAGGAAAAACTTAGAGGGACCATTCAGAATGACATATTAAAGGAATATATTGCCCAGAAATCCTGGATATTTCCACCAGAACCTTCTATGAGATTAATTGTTGATACATTTGAGTATGGTACTAAATATGTACCAAAGTGGAATACAATATCTATATCAGGTTATCATATCAGAGAAGCAGGGTCTACTGCATTACAGGAACTTGCTTTTACACTTGCTGATGGATTAACCTATGTAGAATCTGGAATTAAAAGGGGGCTGGATGTGGACGAATTTGCCCCACGCCTATCCTTCTTTTTTGATGCCCATTCTGATTTTTTTGAGGAAATAGCAAAATTCAGGGCTGCCAGGAAAATCTGGGCAAAAGAGATGAAAGAAAGATTTAAGGCAAAATCGCCAAAATCACTCCTGATGAGATTCCATACCCAAACAGCAGGTGTATCCTTAACTGCCCAACAGCCAGAGAATAATATAGTTCGGGTCGCCTTACAGGCGCTATCTGCTGTCCTTGGTGGAACCCAGAGTTTACATACAAATTCAATGGACGAAACACTTGCTTTGCCTACAGAAAAAGCAGTTTTAATAGCACTGAGGACACAGCAAGTTATTGCCTATGAATCAGGTGTGGCAAATGTGATTGACCCACTTGGTGGTTCATATTTTGTTGAGGCACTTACGAAAAAAATGGAAAATGGCACTTATACATACTTTGAAAAAATAGAAAAATTGGGTGGAATGATAAAGGCAATAGAGGCAAATTTTCCACAGAGAGAGATTACAGAGGCATCATATAGATTTCAAAAGGCAGTGGAAAAGAGAGAGAGAATCATTGTCGGTGTAAATGATTTTGAACTGCCGGAAGAAAATGTTGAAATACCAACATTAAAGATAGATGAAAGGGTAGAAGAACAGCAGAGAGAAAGACTTGCAAAATTAAAGAGACAAAGGAATAACGAGAAGGTAAAAGTTGCACTTGATAGATTGAGAGATGCTGCTCAAGGCAAAGAAAACCTTATGCCTTATTTAATAGAGGCTGCGCATACCTATGCAACATTAGGAGAAATCACAAATGCCCTGAAGGATGTATTTGGTGAATATGAAGAAGTCCCGATTTTTTAAGACGGATAAGTGAACAAAAACAGGTTAAGATTGAGGTAAAGAATAGTCCAATTAGTCTAATTTGTCTAATTAGTCCGATTAGTCTGATTGGTTGAAAGAAACGGTAAGAGGTAATAGGTGAATGAGTAAAGAATTAACAAACGTGCTCGTGATGGTGATTCGTGATTATTCTCACCATCCA
>WFRC01000300.1 GCA_015486685.1 Caldifarciminota bacterium | reverse complement strand
TTATCAATGAGTTTCAGAAATTCTTTATCAACCTCTGATGTGCCTTTTTTATTTTTGTTCTCTGCTACATATCTATCAAAACTACCTTTGAGAATTGCCTCCTTAGAGAATGTATTATAAATGAAATCAAGGTCTTCCAGATAGTCTTTGTATTTGCAGTAGAATATGCGGGCAGTAGAGGGATTATCTTTTGGATGAGGTTTGATGCGGGTATCATATACAGAAAATTCCTCAAAATCTGTAAGAATGGATAGAGGGAGTTTTGATGTGTATGCGTATCTCCTCAATTGATATGCAGGAGAAATTTCCTTTTTTATATCCACAGAAGGCTTTTTTGCTTCAACAAAAAATTTTCTGATGCCACCAATGCGGAATGAATAATCCGGTGCCTTGTGTTTGCCTACAATGATAACCTTATCCTCTCTGACAACTTCACGATACTGCTCGGCATAGCCATTCTTATTGGCAACATCCCATCCAAGTGCTTCAAAAAATGGGTCTATAAAATCTACACGGGTATTTGCCTCATCATAGGTAGACCTTTTATATTGAGAAATATTTTGTTCAAATCTTGCTACTAATCTCTTTATCTCTGCCAATGCCCTCTGTTTGTCCTTATTGTGCATAGGAAATTATAAAAATGGAAAGGGGAAAAGTCAAGAAAAAAACTCGTTTATTTCTTTTTTTGCTAACGGCAAATGGCCATCGGCTTTCGGCTGCCTTTTTCATCGGGATTAGGAAATCCCTCCTACATAAAATAATAAAGACCGTGATACATGACCGTGACTCGTGACAGGAATAATGCGGATTTAACAGATAACGACAGATAACTACGCAACGGCACGGTCGTTGCACTCCAAAACTACACAGAAACAAGCCTCTGTACTCCAAAATACAACCTCCCCACCTGTGAGATTGCCACGCCTGCCTATGGCAGGCTCGCAATGACAAAGAGAGAGGAAACCTGTGAGGGTGTTTGCTCGTTTCACTCGCTCACATCTTCGGTAGTTCACTCGCTTCGCTCACTCACGTCTGCGACTTCTTCATCGCTGCGCTCCTCACAATGACAATTAGAAAGGAATTTCATAGAATATTCGCTTACGCCCTCAGGTTGCTTCGCAGAATTACAAGCAGGCATAGGTAAAGGTTGAAAAAATGTTTAAAAAAGAGAAGGCAAAAAAATTATACTGTTTGAATTTTTGGGTTGCAAAATCAAAAATGGAGAGTATATTATACCGTGGGAAGAATACCGCCAGAAACGATAGAACGGATAAAGTCCGAGAATGATATTGTTGAGGTAATATCCGAGTATATACCTCTCAAGAAAGCAGGGAAAAATTATAAATCTCTCTGCCCTTTTCACCAGGAAAAAACACCTTCTTTTTATGTATCCCCGGAATATCAGATGTATCACTGTTTTGGCTGTGGAGCAAGAGGTAATGTAATCTCTTTTGTAATGGAATACGAGAAGATGGATTTCATAGATGCAGTCAAATTACTTGCAGAAAGGGCAGGCATAAGCATAAAATTTCAAGGTACAGACATACAGGAGAGGATTATTCAATTAAACACGCTTGCCGCTGAAATCGCCCATAATCTACTTTATTCCGATATAGGCAAGGAGGCGCTAAAGTATCTTATGGAAAGGGGCATAAAGGACGATGTAATCAAAGAATTTTCATTGGGCTATTCTCCTGATGAAGAAAAATTCCTCTTAAATAAGGTTATCAAAGATTTTACGATGAGCGAAATAATCAAATCAGGACTTGTTGTAAAATATGGAACGGGATACAGGGATAGATTCAGGGGAAGAATAATTTTCCCTATTTTTTCTCATTCGGGAAATATAGTAGGATTTGGTGGAAGAACTCTTAAGGGAGATAGTGCGAAATACCTAAATTCTCCTGAGACCCCTGTCTATAATAAAAGGAATGTTCTTTATGGCTTTTTTCAGGCAAAAGGGGAAATCAGAAAATTGCAGGAGGTAATCCTTGTTGAAGGTTATTTTGACTTTCTTACTATGTATTCGGGTGGATTTAAGAATTCCGTTGCCTCACTGGGAACATCTCTTACAGAGCATCAGGCAGAGATTCTGTCGCATTATGTAAAAAGTGCTTATGTAATGTATGACGCCGATGAAGCGGGGATAAAAGCCGCTATGAGAGGGGCAACCCTTCTTTTTGAGAATGGCGTGGATGTAAGGATTGTATCTGTATCTCAGGGAAAAGACCCTGACGAGATGTTGAGAAATGAAGGAAAAGAATATGTGGTAGATATCCTCAAAAAATCTATACCATTTATTGATGCAGTAATTGAAAAGAATAAAGGAGATGAAAATATATTCAACAGGGAAAAAACGGCAAAACAGTTTCAGGAGATGATTTCGCATATTAAAGACCCTGTGAGAAAGGAAATTTATGCAGATGAAATAGGCAAAAGGTTATCC
>WFRC01000299.1 GCA_015486685.1 Caldifarciminota bacterium | reverse complement strand
ATAACAAGGAGGTTAAAATGAAAAGATTTGTTATTTTTCTTGCTTTATTGATACCATTTCTGGTATTTGCTCAAGCAAGTTTTATCTTTGAAGATTTTGAGGTCTGGCCACCTACTGATTGGTTATTAAATCCCACATCAGGAGAAAGCGCCTGGGTTCAATCTCCTATTTATTCACAAGATTATATCAGCCCCCAAACAGGTGCATCAAGAAGTTATTCTGCAGAATTTAGTTCTTATGATTACCCTGCTGGAGATTTAGGTGATATGATTTCTCCTGCTGTCAACCTTGCAGGTGCAACATCACCCGTTCTTGATTTCTATTTCTGGAACCATACGGACCAGATAGGATATGGGAATAGTGATTCTATAATAGTTTGTATTTCCAATGATAATGGGGGGAGTTGGGTTGTTCTTGATACATTAAAAGGTGATGTTGATGTTTGGACAGAACATTCTTATGATTTATCTTCTTATATTAATGATACAGTTATGGTGAAGTTCACAGGGGTAAGTGATTATGGTGGCTCAAATATGGGGATAGATGCAGTGAGATTAGGTGAGCCTCCGAATTATGATGTAGGAATTATTGCTATATTATCACCAACTTCATCTGTATTATCCAATAATAACATTACTCCCGAATGTATTGTTAAGAATTATGGTAAAAAATCTGCGGATGATTTTTATACATATCTTATGATAGATTCAGCAGGTGTGAATATTTACAGGGATTCTGTATTTACATCATCACTTTTATCAGGCGGAGAGGATACAATAAATTTTGCATTGTGGAATGTTGGAGGAGGAGAAGGCATAATCTATAATCTTACATTTCGGGTAGCACTTTCCTTAGATGAGGTATTATCAAATGATACCGCTTTTACCAATACCCAGGCAACTGTGTTTTCAGAATTAAGACCTTTTGGAAGCGGAATGGATATAAGGTGTATGAGTTGGGGAGATTATGACGATGATGGGGATATTGATATGGCGGTAGGAAACTCATCTTTTGAGGGGAATTATCTTTTTAAGAATGAGTTTATTGAAGGTTATTCAGATAGTTTTAGTCAAATCTCTGCATTTGATTCAGGGCAGATTTCAAGTATTATTTTTGGAGATTACAACAATGATGGTAATTTAGATGTAATGGTATCGAATTTTGGAGGTCAAAATAGACTTTATAAGAATAATGGAGATGGAACATTTACAGAATTAGACCGTTTTGGGACAGGAAATAACAATGGGATATCCTGGGGTGATTACGATAACGATGGAGATTTAGACCTTGCTTTAGGAAAGGATGGAGAACAGAATAAATTATTCAGGAATGAGTTTATGCAGGGCTATCCTGATAGTTTTACTGAATTTGATAGATTTGGTGTAGGTGGCACTTATGAGGTTTGCTGGGGGGATTATGACAATGATGGGGATTTGGATTTAGCAGTGGCAAATTATGATGGACAGAATAAGTTGTACAGGAATGAGTTTATGCAAGGTTATCCCGATAGTTTTACAGAATTAAACAAATTTGGAGCAGACCAAAGTAGAACTATTGTATGGTATGATATAGATAATGATGGAGATTTAGATATAATTGTAGGGAATGATGGACAGAATAAACTCTACAGAAATGAATTCGTTCAAGGTTATCCCGATAGTTTTACTGAATTTGACAAATTTGGAGGTATAGGGTTTCAACCAAATGAGATTTCTGTTGGAGATTATAATAATGATGGATACCCAGATGTAGCGGTAGGAAACTATAATGCCCAGAATAAATTATATAATAACAATGGGGATGGCACATTTACAGAATATAATGAGTTTGGAACAGGCAATACTTTTTCTCTTGCCTGGGGAGATTACAACAATGATGGGGATTTGGATTTAGCAGTAGGCAATCGTTATGAGACAAATAAACTCTATAGGAATGATGGAAATTATGGGAATTATATAAATGTCAAAACGATTGGAAAGGGTATAACGGGATATTCTAATAAGAGTGGAATAGGTGCAAAGGTATATTTATATTATAATTGGACAGATACATTGGTGGGATACCAGGAGATTGGGATAAGGGGATTCAGGGGTATTACTCCTTTAGAAGCACATTTTGGAACACCACCAGGGCATACTTATGATGTTATAGTTTATTGGCCTGCAAGTGGTATTAGAGATGGCGTAAGAGGGATTACTCCCCCTGCAAATATTACCATAGTTGAAGGGGAATCAGGGATTACAGAAGACAGATTTAAGAAAAAATCCAATGTATTTAAGATTGAGGGACCTTGTCCAAACCCATTCAGGAAGCAGACATTAATCAGGTATTATATTCCAGGGAACAAACCTGTAGATGTTTCTATAAATATATATAATATATCAGGGCAGTTAGTTAAAATACTGGTGAACTCCAGGGTTAATCCTGGGATTTACACTGCTATCTGGAGGGGCAATGATACTTACGGTAAGAAGGTGTCGACAGGTATTTATTTTGTGTATACAACTTTTAATGGAGGTCAAAGGAGGGAATATAAAAAGATAATTTTTGTAAGGTAAGAAATGTAGCCATTTTAGAAAACCAGACAATCAAACCGAAAAGACTAATTAAACCATAAAACATTTTTGATGTTTATTTTAACTTATATTTTAATAGAGTGAAAATTGCTTTGATACCATCTTTAAGTCCTATCTTTTTCCCCTCGCTTCTTTTCCTACCAGAATATTTTATAGGAACTTCATAGATTTTATAACCTGCAATCTTGAATTTTGCTGTTAACTCAGGCTCTATCTCAAACCTCTTTGCTTTAAGGGGGATTTTCTTTAATATCTCTTTTTTGAAGCATTTATAACAGGTTTCCATATCGGTGATTTTTGCATTGTATAAAAAGTTTGTCAGGAGTGTAAGAAATTTATTCGCATAATAATATGTTGTTTGAAACTCATTGCTTTTAGCAAATCGTGTTCCATAAACGATAGAAGATTTTTCTTCAAGAATTGGGGTAATAAGTTTTATGTATTCTGAGGGGTCATATTCTAAATCCCCATCCTGTATAATAATTATATCTTCCGTAATCTGCTTTAAGGCTGTTCTTATTGCGGCACCTTTTCCTTGATTTATAGGATGTCTTAATAATTTTATGCCTGTTATATTTTTGAGTTTTTCATAGGTGCCATCAGTTGAAGCATCGTCTACGACAATAATTTTCTTATCTCTCGGTGGTACATTTTTTACGGTATTTATTGTTTCTATAACTGTTTCCGATTCGTTATAAACGGGGATTATTACTGATAATTTCATTCTTTTGCTGCTCTTTTCATCTTTAATATGTAGACATATTTATTTTTATAGATAGGGGTAAGGTTGTTCTGAATATTTTTTAGGGCAGGCAGTAAATACGCTCTGGTTGTTGAATATATCCCGTCATAAGCAATATAATCTACTTTATATTTTTCTATAGTCTTTAAAGTCTTTTGAACATTGTTTGTGAAAGGATAGATTACACATTGTCTTTTAGAAAATAGCCAGTACATTGATGGTTTTCTTGCCATAAATATAGCATTTTTATCTGTATTTTTTCTTGCCCATAAAGCTGATGTATAATATTTTTTGATAGGTTCTGGATAACCAGATAGGATATCTCCTTTGATATAATCCTTTTTAACATTTAAGTAATAGGGGATTGATTTTATTGTTGATATTGAAAAAAATATCAATGATGCAATAAAAAATACAAACGAGAGGTAAGAAATTTTGCTCTTTTCTTCTAACTTTTTTATCGCAAAAAAAACATGAAATAGAATTAAAGGAAATACGGGTAGAATGAACCTTACATCCCTCCATTGTTGAGGCCATATCAGTATTAAACCCAAATAGAATAACAGAAATATTGCTAAAATATCTTTTTTAATAAGTTTTAAGTAGAATCCATATA
>WFRC01000298.1 GCA_015486685.1 Caldifarciminota bacterium | reverse complement strand
AGTATATATCTTGATAGGTCGCTATCCCCCGCGATTTTTTCAAGTTTCTTTTTTACTAATTGAGCAGTAATGGGAACCTTCTTCTTTTTTGTAGGTGTCTCGTATAGTATATCTTCAAGAAGTGTATTTAATACCGTATGCAGTCTTCTCGCTCCAATATCTTCTGTCTTTTGATTAACGAGTTCGCTATATCTTGCTATTCCTTCTATCGCCTCTTCCTTAAATTCAAGTTCTATTCCTTCTGATGCAAGTAATGCTTTATATTGCGTTACAAGTGAATTCTTTGGTTCTGTCAAAATCCGCTTGAATTCCTCTTTTCCCAGTGATGAAAGTTCTACCCTGATGGGAAATCTCCCCTGCAATTCAGGGATAAGGTCTGAAGGTTTTGTTGTGCTGAATGCGCCTGCCGCAACAAAAAGGACATGGTGGGTCTTTATTATACCGTATTTCGTCATAACATTTGTCCCTTCAATTAAGGGCAAAATATCTCTCTGCACCCCCATCCTTGAAACATCAGGCCCTGCACCCTCTTCTCTGCCTGCAATCTTATCTATCTCGTCAATAAATATTATGCCGTTATTTTCCACATTCCACTTCGCTTCCTGAACAACCTCATCCATATTTATCATCCTCTCGGCTTCCCTCCTTATCAATATACTCCGTGCCTCTTCCACGCTGACCAATTTTTTCTTTTTATCCTTTGAGAACATACTGGAAATCATATTTTTCATATTCATATCAATTTCATCCAGACTTCCACCTGCAACAAGTTCAATAACAGATGGGGGGCTTTTGTCTATATCAATCTCTACCTTTTTAGATTTCATCTTTCCTGTCCTGATGTATTGCCTGATTTTTTCTCTGGTTTCCTTCCTTATTTCAGCCTCTTCTGAGTGCGGGAGAAGTAAATCTATTAATTTCTCTTCTGCTACACGCTCTGCATCCTTTATTACATCCTTCATCCTTTTTTCCCTCTCCATATTCACTGCTGTATTCATCAGGTCCCTCACCATAAATTCCACATCTCTTCCAACATAACCTACCTCTGTAAATGTGGTTGCCTCAACTTTTACGAATGGTGCATCTGCAATCTTCGCCAATCTCCTTGCAATCTCTGTTTTGCCTACTCCCGTAGGTCCAATCATTATAATATTGTTGGGCATAATTTCTTCCCTTAATTCCTCCGGTACCTGATGCCTTCTCCATCTATTTCTTAAAGCAATGGCAACTGCCTTTTTGGCTGCATCCTGTCCTATCACATACCTATTTAATTCTCTGACGGTCTCCTTTGGAGTTAATACCTTATTGTTCATTTAATCTCCTCTATGGTAAAATGTGCGTTTGTATAAATACAGATGGATGCAGCTATCTCGAGGGATTTTTCCACAATTTCTCGTGCAGGCATCTTTTTATTCGCCTGCATAAATGCCTTTGCTGCTGATAGAGCATAGGGACCTCCCGAACCAATAGCCAGGATACCTTCATCAGGTTCAATAACCTCACCACTTCCCGAAAGGAGAAAACTGTGTTCCTTATCCATAATAGCCAGTATAGCCTCCAGCCTCCTCAAATATTTATCTGTTCTCCAATCTTTTGCCAACTCAACAGCAGCTCGAGATATATTACCTTTGTAGTCTTTTATCTTGAGTTCAAACCTTTCAAACAAAGTAAGTGCATCGGCAACCCCCCCTGCAAATCCAATCAGTATTCTATCATCATAAATCTTCCTTATTTTTACAGCACTGGACTTCATTATCGTTTCATTAAATGTTACCTGTCCATCTCCACCCATTGCGGCAGAACCCTTTTTCCTAATGCCCAGTATGGTAGTACCTATAAAATGTTTCTTCGAATCCTTTTTCAACATTATACCTCCTTAATATATCCTTTGAAAGATGCAGATATTCATCTGTTTTCTCGTCATCTGTTATCACTGCGTAAACATAATAATCTTCAGCCACCTCTAAGAGTTTACCTTCATATTTGTGATGTTTAATTGCCTTTTTAATAAAATTACTTGCCTTTTCTTTATCCTGCATCTCGTTCCAGTATATAGCAATGGTTCTGAATAAATTTCCTCTATTATTATAATCATCCCTGAGCAGTTTGTCAATAATTCTTTTTGTAGAGAGTGGAGATTTCCACATTGTGCACCTTATTAAATTAGCAGAAATTTCTTGCTCAAGGTCTTTCAAATTATACTTCTTCGCCGTTCTTAATGATTTTTTTAAGGTTTCTTCTGCATCCTCCAACCTATCTGACAACATATAAAGTTTACTTAAAGTAATACTGCTGCTAATCTTCGTTGATTTCAGCCGCATCTTTCTTGCAATTTTTAATGCCTCTTCTGTAATTTTAATCCCCTCTTTAATCTTTCCTATCTTTAAATATAAATCTCCAAGGCTATCCAGCACCTTTCCCAGTATTATCATATTTTCGCTGTGCAGGGCATACTCCTTTGCTGAGATAAAACACTTTCCTGCTTCATCAAATACATTCTTCTCATTGTATATAATACCTATATTTAAGAGGATACTCCCTATAACGCCTTCATCCCCTGTACCTCTGAATATCTTTTCTGCCTCCAGAAGATATTTAAGAGCCACATCAGATTCTCCTGTGTCCATCTTCAATATACCTATTCTGTTATCAAAAATACCTTCATAATAATCATCCTTGACCTGTCTTGCTATAGACATTCCCTTTGAAAAATAAAAATATGCCTTCGAATAATTTCTCTGTGAATAATAGGATGCCCCCAATGATGCATAAGCCCTCATTACCATATTTGGGTTATCGTAATGTTCAACTGCCTCCCTGGCAAATTTTAATGCCTTTTTTGGGAGTCCGATGAGGATAAAAAGTTCTGCTATCTCAATAAGGAATTGAGTCCTATCAGAGATTAATAGTTCATATGCCCTTTCGGTATCCCCTTTTACCACATAACAGTGCGCAATCTTCCTTTTTAACTCACTGGCATCAAATTTATCCACAGCCTCAGTGTAATATTCAATTGCCTTTGAATATGCCCCCTTTTTGTAGTATATATCACCATAATATTCGTAATACCTTTTATCAGGGATAACTTTATTCAGCATTCTCTTACACTCTTTTATGCAATTAAATGCCCTGTCAATTATACCCCTGTTCATATATTCTTTTGCAGCAAGAAGATAATTTTCAAAACTAAATTTATACGCCCTTAAAGATTTATATATTCGGGCGGCAACTTCGTAATATCCATTCTTCTCGCATTTCCCTACAATATCCTGAACATTATCTTTATGCCTAAATGCCTCCATAGATAATTTCATCCTGAGGGCACCATCTGTGAATAAAAATTTATCCTGTGAGGATATTTCACCATTTTCGAATGCGTCTTTTATAACCTCTTTTATTATGCCTTCCTCAATTCCGCATATCGCAGAGATTTTATCCGGGTCGGATATAGGATATAAAAGCGCCGCACATTCAAAACAATTCAATACATCTCCCCCTTTTGACACTATATCCCTGACTTTTTGATTTAATATTTCTTCTGGATTGGATACAGGGACGCTACTCTCTACTATTCCATCTTTAACGAAAAGGTTGCCCCTTTCAATGCCATTTTGTATAATGCGGAGAAACGACCGGGGATTTCCTCCTGATAATCTATAGATATCCTGAACAAGTTTATCCTGAACATTCTGCCCGAGAAATTTTGCTGATATAACATTTTTCAATTCCTCCTCGGTGAATCTATCTATTTTTATTCCACCCTTTATAGAGATTTTATTTTTGCCAATAATAAATACAACAAGTAGATGCCTATTTTTGACAAACTCTTTCAGGCTCTGGTAATATGGAAGAAAAAATTCATTCTTGATATTATCAAATACAATAAGGAGAGGATATGTTTTTAACAATTGCAAAATTGCATTTTTAAAAATCTCAATTTCTGGAATATCTTTTTTGTATACAATTTCATCCATTAATGGCATCAGCATAGAATATTTCTCATCATCCTTGAATGCGTAATATTTTATATTAAAACCTGTCAAAGAGGCATATTTCATACCTTCATTAATAATGGTCGTTTT
>WFRC01000297.1 GCA_015486685.1 Caldifarciminota bacterium | reverse complement strand
GTTCCCAGGTCATTAGGAATAAATTTTGCATTTATCTCTTCCAATGGGTCTTCTCGTATCTTAAAATATCCATCCTCATCCAATGTTAATCCTAACATATCCGCTATTTTTTTATTATCTTCATGCACAGGCACTATTCCCTGAGAAAATACAAACATTTCTGCCTCAATCTCCCTGTTCTCCTTAGTCTTTGCGTCCTTAAATTTTATCAGAACCTTATCTTCCGTTTCAGTCTGGACAGGTTTTTCTTTCCAGTAATATCCATAGAATTTTACACCTGCCTTTAATGCCTCATCTATGTATCTTTTCACGGTGCCTGAATTTACCATTGTTCCATAAAGTATATATACCTCTGCATCAGGATGTGCTTTTTTATACTTAGCAGCATAGTTTGCACCTTCCAGACAACTTGAACGGACAAGGCTTGACCTATCCTCCGCATATATAGAATCTGCACACTGAATAACAATATTATTCACATTTATATTCTCCCAATCTTTCTTAAAATCTCTCAGGGTTATAAACTTCTTTTTCTCCTCTATGCTTAAATCCACAGGAATCTCAAATTCTCCATCACTTGCAATAATAATTACACCTGCTGAAATTTCTTTTTCTTCCTCTCCCTCTTTGAATCTTACAGAATAATGCCCAGCATATCCATCTATATTAAGTAATTCTATCCCTATATGTAAGCCTATATTTTTATTTCCTTTTATTTTTTTAACTTCCTGCTCTATCTTTGATGAAAATTCCTCAATTTCTTTCCATACCCCCCCTATGTCTTCCATAGAAGAAAGAACATCCACAGGAAAACCCCTTTCGCCAATCCTTGATGCTGTCCGCAAAGCGGGATAACCGTTTCCAATAACCACTGCTTTCTGAATAAAATCTGAAATAGGAGGTACGTATGCAAGAGATTTCTCCACCTTCTTTACTGCCATCTTTATCAATTCGTAAACCTTTTCTGTTATTACTTCTTTACTTGCTGTCTCAATATGGGGGAATACTCCATAATCTCTGACCTCTGCAATCTCTGTAAACGAAACAGGTAATCCCGCCATTCTTACCTGGTTTTGCAGGAAATTTCCCCTTTCCCAGGGTGAGCAGGAGGCAAGCACAATTCTATTTACCTTACCTGAATCTATATCGTTTTTTATCTTGTCCACTCCATCTTTTAAGCATAAGAATTTAACAGTTTCAAAGGCTTCAACACTATCTATAGACAACAGCCTTCCTTTCAAACTTTCAATATCTACAAATTCGCCAAATTTTGTAGCGCACTCACACAGATATATGCCAATTTTTGGAGGTTCATACGGGTCTATTTCTTTTAATGGTGGAAGTTTTGGTGGCTGGAATGCAGGTTTACCGATGTACTTTATTGCATCAACACCTACTGCTGCCCCCTCTTCAACTGCCTCCAATGTTCCAAAATGTCCAATAGTCTCCCCTAATGTAAATATACCTTCACTGAGTATTAAGGAATTTTCCTCTGGTGTCTGTATATATCCATTCTCATCCAATTTTGCATTAAATATCTCTGCAATATGCTTATTTTTCTCTGGAGGGTTTTCAGGTTCAGATAAAATTATCATCTCACTATTAAATGATTTTCCCATATACTTTATTTCTGTTCCATTTATCTCTAAATCCTCCACTAATTGAATATTTATACCCTTTTGTTCTGCCTCTCTTAAATACTCCATCTGTCCCTTACCATAGGCATATATTTCCTTAGAGAATATAGTTATATCAATATCCTTATTTAATTTTTTGAGAGAAACAGCACTCTGCAATGAATGTAGAAAAGGACCAAATCCACCATCGTTAGATGTTCCTTTTAATCCCTGTGTTATAATATAAGAAACCTTTGATGGCTGTTTCCCATCAGAAGGTCTGACAAATTTTTCATAGTTTGGTCCCCATCCCAGAAACCAGTGTTCAATGTCTGCAATCCTGACCACATCAGGATTTTCACCCACCCCAAAAGATTTCAGCTCTTCCTGTCTTTTTATCCCTACTTCGGGAGATAGAATTATTGCCCCTACTTTTAGTTCTAATTCCTTTTCTTTAGGGTCAGGATTTATTGCACCTGTCGGACATAATTTTACGAGTTCTTCTATATCTGCCTTCTCTCTATCAATCTCATATATATTCCCTGCCATAGGCCTTTGAATAACAGATACACCCTCTTTCTCAGCGCATAATCCACATTCTATACATTTTTTCTCATCAATATCCGTTTCTTTCGCCTTCACCTTTACCGCAAAATTTCCTGGTTTACCGGAATAACTTACAATATCTGCCTGATTTATTACCTCAAGAGCAGGCAGTCGTCCAAGAAAAAATCGCAGGCAAGCATTACAAATCGTTCTGGGCTTTTTATAGGAAAGTTCGTTGTCCACTTCCCCTAAATACTTCCCCGAATTTATTAAGTATACCTTATACCCCTGTTTTCCAAATGTCGCAGCAGCTCGTAATCCTGCTACTGAGGTTCCATATATTAAAACACTCGGTTCAGCCATTTATCCTCCTTGTTTCGTTT
>WFRC01000296.1 GCA_015486685.1 Caldifarciminota bacterium | reverse complement strand
CTTATTAAAATCAAATTTCCATTTTGTAGAAAATCTACCTCTTTTTACTGATTTCCACTCCCCATTTCTTATTGCATCCCTAACCTCACTTTTCATAGCACCCCGCAATCTCATTTGCAAAAGTGAATGCTTAGAGAAAATTATATTCTCCGTTCTATTTCCTATATTCATACTTAATTATATCAATTTTTTATTCAATGTCAAGGGAAAAATGAGTATAGAAAAAGAATATTTAATGCAAAATGCAGATTGCAAAATGCAAAATGAGAATGTAGGAGGGGCTTCCCAGCCCCGATAATTACGCAGTTAAATGTTGAATGTTCAAAGTCGAAAGTTAAAGAAACGCTTACTGCTAACCGCTTACAGCTGAAATAAAGGAATAATCTTTGTCCATATTTTTATTTTAATGTTTTTGATACCATTTTAAGAACTCTTCTTTTTCTACTTCAATATCTTTGAGTATTTTACTGATGATACCTATTCCTAAATCTTCTCCTTTATGGTCTGGAATAGTGGCTGTTCTTCCATCTTTATGTCTGAAAAATTTATGACTCCCCTTTTGTCTAACTTGACTAAATCCTTGATTTATAAGAAATTTAATCATCACCCTTGCTGGTATTGGAGGTATCCTCATATTAAACTTCTACCTGTTGAATCCCCACAAATCTCGTAGGCACAGGTTCTTCTTCCTCAAGACAAAGTTCAATTACTTCCTTTATCCTTGGAATAAGGTCTTCTATCTTTTTTGCCTGAGTATAACAACTTTTTAGGGATGGAACACTTGCTATATAATATCCATCTTCGTCTTGCTCAATAAGAACAGTAAAAGTGCGATGTTTTACTTTGATTTTTTTCATTTAATCACCTCCTTTTTATTAAAATATCAATTTTTTATTCAATGTCAAGGGAAAATTTGAGTATGGAAAATGATATTTAATGCAAAATGTAAAGTGCAAAATGAAAATGTAGGAGGGGCTTCCCAGCCCCGATAATTACGCAGTTGAAGGTTGAAAGTTCAAAGTTGAAAGAGGATGTTTTCATTTATTTCTTACCAAAATTAGACGATAATGGAACTCTGCTATAGAAGTCTCATCTTCCTCTTCTATTGAAAAAACATAGTATGTAGAATCAGGTGATACCGCAATGAGATAATAACTACTTGTATCTTTTAGAAATTCTTTATATGATACCTTTATTGCTTTCTCCCTTTTTTTATCATAGATAATTTTTTGTGGTGAGTAACTAACTCTTTTTATCTTTTTTCCATCCCAGAGATAATACTCTCTACTATCACATTTATCTCGGTTTGTTTTAAAATCCCAACAGGTATCACTCTCAGGGGTTATTTTTGAATAGATTAAACCATCCTTATCCCATCTTATAACCCTTAAATAACCTACTGTATCAAGAATTACACTTTTTAATGGATTGTATAAATTTCCTACATCTAATACATAAATACCGGGAAATTTTCCTGACGGAGAAGCAACCGCAATATGTCTTTTGTCGGGCGACCAGATATAACCACCCAAATCTACACTATGAACATTAGGTAAAACAGGAATAAGTTTATCCTTTTTAATCTCATATAACCATAGACGAGAATCATCTTCAACCCCCTGAATAAATCCAAAATATTTCTTATCAGGTGAGAATGAAAAATTATGCACTTCTAAGAGGGTATCGATTATTGGATAATAGAATTTACGACCTTTTACCATTACAGTATCAATAGTAGGAGGAATTTTTTTCATTTCTTTTGTTATAATCTTTGAACCTTTTATGATACCCTTCTCTATTATTCCATCCCCATTTAGAGAACAAAGGAATGTAGTGTCATTATACCATATCATACCTACCAATCCATTCAGTATACCTTCTTCCACAGGTAGATATCTAAACACACCTTTCTTCACAAGTTTCTTCTCCTTTTTTCTTATATTATAAATCCACAGACTATTATACACTGTGTTTGGTTTATCCCATTGGACAAAAAGCAGGTATTTGCTATCCGGTGAAAATACAGATTTATGCCACTCATACGATGTAGTGGGTATCTCTATTGCTATGGATAAAATAAATACTATAATCATATTACCACCCTGCTATTTCTGGGGAAAGATAATAAATACATACTCGGAAGTTCAAAGTGGGAAGTTAAAAAGCAGTTTACCGCTAACCGCTCACCGCTTACAGCTGAAATTGAGGAATATTCTTTGTTCATATCTTTATATTAATAAAATATTTGTGTTTGTAAAGGAAAATTTAAATCCCTGCAAGATGTCTTAATGCTATTATCCCCCATATTGGTCCGCCTACCATTACTATAATCATAAGAATATGTAACATTAATACTGATATGTTATATATTTTTACTGCCTTCTCCTCTGTGGTTAGTTGCATAGCAATATTGAGAATGGGTTTTGCCCATTTTTCTATATAAAGATAATATATCATACCTACAGGGGTAAAAAGAGAATAGAATAATATCCTAAAGTTTAAAGATGCAGAACCTTCCAGATGAAGTTCATAAGAATAATTATATAAAACCATAAATATAAATATTCCTGCAGAGAATAATGCGCCATATCGTAAAAGAAATCTTATCATTTTTTCCTGTTTTTCTGTATGAATATACTGTTTCTGAACCAATATAAAGAATTCAGGAACAAAAAACATAAGTATTATAAAAGCAAACCCTCCCATTAAAGGAATAATCTCTCCTATGAGTTTGTGATAATTAGCAAATCCTGAAATACCCATAAAAACACCTATGAAAATACTAATCACAAAGAAGGCTATTGTGGAAATACCCCATATTATAGTTGATTTTTTCATCATTATCTCCTATTTTATTCTCCAGATATAGATAAGACTAAAACCAGATTCAGGAGCATAAACACCAACCTCATAGATTCTACCACCTTTAGCAAATCCAAATTGTGTACCCACTTCCCATCCAGCAAATGGATTATAAGAGGTTGACCGTTCATAGTTCACAGATAGAAAAAGTAGAAAATATTTCCTTTTCTCAATATCCTGCTATCCTCCTTAAGACTATTATTCCCCATATAGGACCTCCTACCATTACTGATATTGAAAATATCCGGAATATTAACACTGATATATTATATATTTTTACTGCCTTTTCCTCTGTGGTTAGTTGCAGTGCTATATTCAGAATACTTTTTGCCATATCCTCTGAGTAAAAATAACCTATCATCCCACTCGGAGTGGAAAGAGAATAATATACTGTTTGTATATATAACGAGGAAGAAAATTTAAGTTGAGGAACATCAAAAAATGGCCAGGTACTTAAAAGAAAGAAAACACCTGCCCATGTTAAGAATAAACCGAATAGTTTTGAAATAACCATACCAATTTTTTTATTTGTTTCTGAATATTTAAACTTCTTTAGCTTGGGAATAAGCAATGTAAAAATATCCTGAGGGTCTGGTTGTACAAGTTCAAGAAACTCTGGATTAAAAAATACAAGAACTCCCATAGAGATGAAGACGAAGGGCATAAGAATATCATCTACTACATTATTCCGAAAACACAGTGATATTATAAGACTAATTATAAAGAAGGCTGATGTGGCAATTCCCCATATTACCTTTGATTTTTTCATCATTATCTCCTATTTTATTCTCCAGATGTAAATAACACTAAAACCAACTTGCGGAGAATAAATCCCAACCTCGTGTATACTGCCTCCTCTCAATGCCCAACCTCCTTGTCCTCCAATTCCTGCACCTGCCTGAATAGTAATATTTACCCCTGTAGTCACAGGTGTAAACCCCTGTGTATATGAAAATGCAAATAATGAAGGGTAACTTACGCCACCACCTACTCCTAAATAACCGTACTCTGCACCTGTCTTTGAATCATAGATATATCCAAATGTAACCTCACCATACACTCCTGTTGGTGTCCTAAAAGAATAATTGAAATCCTCATATTCAGGATTATCATAGTCTGTTTCATTCTTTTCCTCCTCAGCCTCTAAATTTACCTCTGTTACATCTGTCTCAGATTCTGATGGTTGCACTCCTAATTGTTCCATATATGCTCGCATCTGTTCAAACATCTCTAAATCCTCTGAAAATCCAAGTCCCTCCATATATGTATATGATTGAGATTCATAAGGAGTTGATGCACCACTAGGGTCTGTCTTCGTTAGAGGATTATTCTTTGCATAAGCATAGGAATGATGAGTCTCTCTGATGGGGTCTGTGGTGATAAATTTGCCTAACCCCGGTGAATAATATCTTGCTGGGAATGAATATAACCCATTCTTATCCTGTTCCTTCCCTGCAAAGAGAATATCATTATTCAATGAACCTGTTTGCTCCATTATTGTTCCAAATGCTGTATATTTGTATTGTGTGAGAATATTACCAATGTTGTTTGTTATCATTATTATTGAACCTACGGGGTCCTGATGATAGAAATATGTGGTTTGAACTGTCTTATCTGTCCTCTTTGCTATTAACCCATTACCATAGAGGTATTT
>WFRC01000295.1 GCA_015486685.1 Caldifarciminota bacterium | reverse complement strand
CTTTACTATTGTAGGAATTTATAATGTTAATCCTGTTCATCCTGTCAAAAATAGAGATGCTGAAACGAGTTCAGCATGACAGGGGTATGTAATTTCTTACCCACTTTTCAGCGGGGTCAGTCATAAAAATTAAAAAACTCAAGAGCATAAAACACCCTCCCTTAATCCCTCCCCTGTCTGCGTGCGGACACGCACAGGTAGACATCAAGGGAGGGAGATAGAAGATTTAATGAAAAATGCAGATTGAAAAGTGCAAAATGAAAAAGACCATAATTCCAAAGGGAAAGATAAAGGAATTATCGGGGCTGGGAAGCCCCTCCTACTCCCAGATGAACTGAGAAGTGGGAAGTAATAAAAACCGTGATAAGTGACCGTGATTCGTGACAAGAATAATGCGGAAGTAACAGATTAACGACGCATTGACACGGTCAATGCACTCCAGATTCACCCTCCCTTAATCCCTCCCGTCAAGGGAGGGAAATAAAGAGGAAGCCTATTTAATGAGATTGTTCACTCCTGTTAGTCGCTCACGCCTTCGGCTTCCACGGGACTTCGTCCCTCGCAATGACAATGAGAGAAAAACCTGTGAGATGGATGCTGAAATAGGGATTGACAACGAGATGCTTCGCCGATGGCTCAGCATGACAGGAAAAGAGAACCACCCCGCCTGTGAGATTGCTTCGTCGCTTCGCTCCTCGCAATGACAAGTTTCTTTTTCCTGTCACCCTGAGTTATACGAAGGTTCTCAATGGCAAGAGAGAAAAACGCGAAATTGTGAATATTGCCCAAAATTTGGCTGGATACTTTGTAAAATTTACGATATTAACTCTGTATTTCCGATTTTTTTGAAAAAAAAGTTTGCTTTAGGACTAAGGGAGTCCCCCCCCTGGTTTTTATTTTTAAGTAAAAAAGGAGTTTATTGTGAAAAAATACAATTTTTCAGCAAAAAGTATTGAGGATTTAAGTGCATTGCTCAAAAATGTGTTTGAGGATTTTAAAGGAAAGACTGTTGCAATAAGTTTATGGATATCCGAAAAGGACAACGATGAAGTTGAGTATAAGATTAAAAGGTATATGGATGAAAATTTTTGCGAAATAACGAGTATAAAGGAGATTGCAGAGAAATTTTCATATCATCCTGATACGATTACAAGGAAATTTAAGAAAAAATTTGGTATTACCCCATATAAATATCTTTTGCAATTAAAGATGGAATATGCAATGCATCTTCTGAATGAAGGATATTTGTTAAAACAGGTTGCTTATGAAGTAGGATATCGCTCCATTAATCATTTTTCTACGATTTTTAAAAGATATAGGGAGATAAAAAATGGAAAATGATAAAGGCGGCCGAAAGCCGTTGGCCGATGGCGAAGATTAGTGAATGAGTGGATGGGTAGATGAGTGAATGAGGAAAGAATTGATAAACGTGTTCGTGGTGGTGATTTGTGAAAAACGAAAGAGAAAAGAACGTGAAGCGTGAGGCGTAAAGCGTGAGGAGATAGAAGATATTGGATGTTAGATGTTGGATAAAATAAGCGTTTTTATTACGATTAACGAATTACGATTTACGCTTAACGAAATACTTCCGCATTATTAGAGGCTTGCCTATTAGATGAGATTGCCACGGGACTTCGTCCCTCGCAATGACAATAAAAAAATGGTCGCTCGCAATGACAAAGGGATTAAGAGGATTTTTATCCTGTTCATCCTGTCAAATAATTTTGGGATTGGGGTTGGGATTTTTTACTTCCCACTTCTCAGTTCCTACTTCTAACTTATTGAACAAGGAGGTTTTTATGAAACATACAAAGAGATTTAATTTTCTCCATTCTATGGAAATTTATGGATGGGAGGATGTTGAGGATGTTGTGCTTGCAAGTCTCGTATTAAAAGAGCCCATCCTACTTGTTGGTGAGCATGGAAGTGCAAAGACATATTTTGCACAAGCCCTTGCCAATGCTATGGGGCTTAGTTTTTATTCTTATGACGCCTCAAAAGGAATGTTTGAGGACATTATAGGATTTCCGAATGTCAAAAATAATAAGGTAGATTATATTGGAAGTCCTGTGACAATATGGAATAAAGAGGTAATACTTGTTGATGAAATATCCAGAGCAACGCCGGAGATGCAGAATAAATGGCTTGAGATTATTCGTTCAAGAACAGTGATGGGACTGCCCATTAAATCTTTAAGGTATATTATTGCAGCAATGAATCCCATTGGTTATATGGGCGTTATTGGGCTTGATATTGCCCTTGCCGAAAGATTTGCGTTTACAATAAAGGTTCCAAATATCGCAGTTATGAATGATAGAGCGAAGGAGAAAATCATAAGAAATCAGACAATGTCGGACAGGATGGGAAATAAGAGAGGAAAAGCGGTAAAGAAGAATGAAAAACTTATTGAATTTATTGATGAGAAAGAAAGGATTATGCACAGCCTAAAAGGCACAGCAATAGATAAAAAGATAGTCCAATTTCTGAAAAGGTTTATTCCCGCTGCAAAGAATGGAAGATTTTCCAACTTTGTGAATGGTAGAAGAGAGAGTATGATGCGTAAGTCTGTTCTTGCTTATCTGGCAGTTATAGGGATAGAACCATCTGAATCCTACCTTGAAAAATTGATGGAAAAACTTATTCCATTCATTATTCCCTGGTATGCGCTTGATTCTGGAGATATATCCCAGCCCATGAAGTATCTTATGAATAGAATTGTTTACAAGTGGGCTGTTGACGAGCATAGCCCATACAAAAATTGTGAGAGTATTGATTGTTTGTATAAACGATTTTCTAGTGGGAGATATGAAATCTTCCCATTTATAGTCGAAAAACTGAAATCTATATTATTTGAAGATGCTGATTTAAAAACAGAGCCTATTGATAAAATTGCTTATGGTTTGAAGATTCTTATCAGGCTTGTAAAGAAAATCCCGAATTATGCAAATAGCGTGCCTGTTTCACCCCTTGATGAGTTAAAAAAGATATTCCTTATGGTTTTATTAAAGTCGGCAAAGGAATGGAATAAAGTATGGGACAGAAAAGAAATACAACCAATATATGAAATCTTTTCATATATCTTTCACTTTGAGAATGATGATGATAAAAAAAGTTTTGTAAACTTTATTAAATAGGAGGTGGTTATGTTATTAAATACTTATAAGGCATATTTTATTGGAAACAATACCATTATGGGGATAGAACGCCCAATGGAGATTTCAATGGTAGAAATGGTAAATATCTGGCAGGATATAGGGCGTTTCCCTATTTTGTATGGAGGATATAAATTTTTCAATCCCCTGAAACTGGTGATTAAACCTGATAATGAACTTCAGATACAGGAAGGCGTGTATAATGCGATTTTTTTGCGTTTGATTGGAGACTCCCATCCTAATGCTTACAATTATGGATTGGAGGTAGAGCATTTTGAGTATATTGTGAATTTTATGCTTGAAAATGTGGATGAAATTGGGGGTATCCCCTTTCTTAATGGAATCTTAAAAGGAAATAGTTCCCTTGAGAAAAAGAGAATGTTTATATCAAATGTGCTGGCAAATACAAAGGAATTTGTTGTACACGAAGTTAACGAAAATGCGTCTATAACAATTATTCCGGATATAGATGTTGTCGGAGTTAATTTCAAAAATGCAGTGACAGATGACAGAAGGCATCGCAGGTTGGCATCTGCAGGTATATTTATGTTTGTAACCCAGAACAACGAGATTGTTTATGGAATTACGACGGTTGATGAAAAATATTTAGTATATCAGAATAAAATCATCAAAAATAAAAGAGAAATAATGCATCTAGCTGAGAGGATTGGAGAAAATCTTCTGTGGTTAGGTACATCTTTTGCCGGAGATAAAGAAGAAAGTCAAAGATATTATAGATTTCGAAGTAATGCCTGGTCTAAGTTGTTCCTGGAAGATGATGTCGTGTTTATGCCATTCTTAAAGATTAAAAGCCTGGTTTTCCCCGAAGATATGCCTTTTCCGGATGAAGGTAGATATTTGAGAATACCAATAAATATAATCCCGGATATTGAAGGAAGTATAAGAATTGAAGGAAAACCTGAAATAGGAAAGGTGCCGTATTATTTATGCTCTGTTGATATGTTGTGAAAAAGAGATGCTTCGGCAAAGCCTCAGCATGACAGAAAAAGAGAACCACCCATCCTGTGAGATTGCCACGCTCCCGTTGGTCGCTCGCAATGACACGTTTCTTTTTCCTGTCAACCTGAGTTATACAAAGGGTCTCAGAAGGCGGTCGAAAGCCGATGGCAAAAGATTAGTGAATGAGTGGATGAGACAAAATAGATGCCAGCAATTCAAGGAAGAAAATATGGGCTTCCAGCTGCCAGCGAAAGGATGGAGAATGAAAAATGGAGGATGAAGATATTGAATACTGGCAAAAAGACAGGTTAAGAAAGAGTTAGTCTGATTGGTCTTATTTGTCTAATT
>WFRC01000294.1 GCA_015486685.1 Caldifarciminota bacterium | reverse complement strand
TTTGTACCCCACAGAAAAATAGGTATATTAAGAATTGTATATGAAATACCAAAGGAAATTTTGAAAAAATAATGCAGCACTATTGAAATTGCACCAACACCACCTGGAACAATCTTTTGAGGAATAATAAAAAAGACATATGCAGCACCAGCCATTGCTGTCCCTATTACTATAAATAATATATCCTTAATTGTAGTTTTTGCAGTCATTGATATAAAAAACCTCCCTCGTTTGTTTCGTCCCGGTGAAATAGTTTCACATTTCACGGGATAAATCTATTTAGTCTGTCTGGTCTATTTAGTCTATCTGGTCTATTTAGTCTATCTGGTCTGTCTTGTTTATCTGGTTCATTTATGTCATACTGACCCTGAAACCAGTTCAGGGTGACATTACTTCTTTCAGCATCTCTATTTTTTAACTACGCATTCATACGGTGAATACACTCCAAAATAACACCACCCCACCTGTGAGATTGCTTCGTCGCTACGCTCCTCGCAATGACAATGCTGGGAGCTGTAATTTCCCCCACCTGAGAGATTGTTCACTCATTACATTCGCTCACGCCTACGGCTTCCACGGGACTTCGTCCCTCGCAATGACAATACTGGCAGTCCCTATTCTTTCCCTCATCCACTCATCTACTAATTTTTCTAACGGCTATCGGCTGCCTTTATCCTCTTACCCATTATCTTTTCTTTCTCTTTCTCTCTTTTCCCTATATACTCGCTACTTATTCCTCGCTACTGCTTTTTCCACTCATTCACACATTTACTCATCATCTATTTTATTACTTCTATTCTTGTTTTTTTAATCCTCTTCTCATCACCGTCAATTATTGTAATTTTAAGGTTTCCTATCTTAATTTCTTCACCTTCCGAAGGCACCCTTCCCAATATTCTTATGATATACCCTGAGAGTGTCTCCTGATATTTACCAGGAAATGGAAATCCAAGTGTAAGTCTTACTTCCTCTATCTTTCTTTTACCGGGAATAATATACACTCCTTTTCTCCTTTTTTCAAGGCTTTTATGTGCAATTACCATTGTTTTACCAAAAATTCCATAGATTATATCATCTATGGTAATTATCCCTTCTGTCCCCCCATATTCATCTATTACAATACTTACACCTGATTTACTTTTCACCAATTTCTCAAATGCATCGGCACAATTGATTTTATCAGAAATAAACTCTGCAGGCATCAAAATCTCTCCAATGCTATCAGGTTGTTTAAAAATTAACTCTTCTAATCTTATTATTCCAACAATATGGTCGATATCGTTTTCATAGATAGGTATTTTGCTATGCCTTCTTCCTGCATTAAGATCCCTTACAATATCTTCTATTTTTTCACCCTTTTCGAATGCTATAATGTTTATTCTCGGAGTCATCAAATCTGAAACCTGCTTCTCTGAGAAATATAGTATATTTGTCAAAATCCTTTTGTCGATATCTTCTACAACCTGATAGGATTCACTTTGCTCCAGAGCCGCTACCAGTTCTGCCTTATTAAATACATCCCCTTCCTTTTTAGTTTTTAAAAAAACATTTATCACAGCAGTTATCGGATATAAGAGTATATAAAATATAAACAAAGGCACAGAAGAAACACAGGCATATCTCTCCGGGGATTTAAGCGTTAATGATTTTGGCAAAAGTTCACCAATAATAAAAATAAGTAGAGTTGCAATCAAAAGCGTTAAAATATCGTTATTCAATATATTCTTCACAGCCATTGTAAACAGAACAACAAATATATTTGTCCCTACTATAGCGGTAGAAAGATAAATAGATGGATGTTTATACACAAAATTAAGCGTTTTCCTGAACTTGAACGAATGTGAGAGCAGAGAAAGTCTAATGTTATTTGAAGATACAAATGCAATCTCTGTGGATGTAAAAAACATAACGAGTATAATGGAAATTACCGCAATAGAAATCATATCTTCTCCACCTTGACTTTCAATACCTTAAACCTCTTCTTCTTCATTACTGTAAATTTATATCCTTTATACTCAACTTTATCTCCATTATCAGGTATCCTATCCAGTATATTGACTATAAATCCTGCAATTGTTTCAAAATTGCCTTCAGGAAAACTTATTTTTATCCTCTTCTCTACTTCTGAAATTCCTGTATTCCCATCTATAACAAAAACGCTTTTTTCTGTTTGAGTAGATACCGACTTAGAAAATATGGATATTAAGTCCTCAATATGGACTATGCCTGAAATTCCTCCAAATTCATCCACTACAACACTTGATTTTACAGATATATTTATAAAATGTTTCAATAATTCATATAGCGTAATTGTTTCGGGGACAAAATTAGGCCTTTTTACAATCTTTTTAAGACTTGTTCCGCCATTATGATAATCTTCCAAAAGGTCTTTCACATAAAGTTGCCCTACTATATTATCCCTTTTCCCACTATAAACCGGTATCATTTTCTGGATATATTTATACCTTTTTAATTCATTAATAATATCTGATATATTTTTGTTTTCAGGAATAGTGTATGCATCAGAGTGTGGAACCATTATTTCCATTACCTTCCTCTCTTTAAGAGAAAAAAATGATTCAGTAAATTCCCTTTGTCTTTTATTTATGATATTTCTATCACTTGCCACAGACACCATAAATTGAATCTCTTTATCTTCCAGATATGGTTTTGGTTTTCTAAAAATCGCCTTCTCAATCCACTCCAATAATAGTACAACAGGAAAAAAAATGTATTTTATAAACATTATTATAGGGCTTGCTACAAGGGAAATAAAAGTAGACTTCTTTATACCAATATATTTCGGAATAAATTCACCGAAGATTATAATAAGAATGGAAATAACCCCTGCCTGAAAAATGAAATTCCAATATTGGCTCTTAAAAAAGGTATTGAAATGCTTAAAATAAACCGTTAATGCAACATTCACAATTGTATTGGATAACAAAATTGTAATTAAAAGTTTAAGAGGATTGCTAAGAAGATCTTTTAATACAGCCCCTTTAATACCTCTTTTTGATATAAACCTGAGTTTATATTCAGGAATAGAAAAAATTGCAGTCTCAGTAGCAGAAAAGAACGCAGATAACGAAAGAAGTAAGAAAACAAAAAAGATATTAGTCCACATAGTTATTCTTTCTTAACCTCAACTTAAACTTAGTTTTAAGTTAATCTCGTTTGTCTCGTTGTTTTCGTTCATTTCGTTTATCTCGTTTATTTCGTTAATTTAGTCTATTTGGACTTTTCCGTTCCTTCCTGTCATGCTGAGTGAACCAAAGCATCTCTCTTTTTCTTTTCCATATCCGTATAATCGTATCACCATATCATCATATCACCTTAAAGAGATTCTTCACTTCGTTCAGAATGACAGAATAAAGGTTTTTTGCCATCGGCTACCGGCTGTCTTTATCATTTTGCATTTATACTATATCTTTCTTCTTCTTTTCTCATCCTTTGAGATGTTTCCGGGGTATTATGGTCATAACCTAAAAGATGTAATACCCCATGAATTATTAAGAGAAAGATTTCATCAACAAAAGAATGGCCATTTTCTTTGGCTTGCCTTTCTGCAACTTCTTTCCCGATATATATATCCCCAATAATATATTCATTATCACTCAGGTCAAAACTGAGGACATCGGTAGTTGAATCTATTTCCCTATATTGTTTATTTAACCCCTCTATATCCTTATTATTTACAAATGTGATACTAATTTCTCCATCCCTTTCCTTGTCTTTCAGGATTTTTTTGACCGTTTCTAAAATTTTACCTTTCTCCTCTTCCCTTAAAAAATCGGATTTATTTAACCATATTTTCATCTTTCGCAAAAAATGGCGTTGATAAGTAAAATATGGATATTAAGTCTTTTCCGTATCACCGTATCACCGTATCACCGTATTTATGTATCATTCTATTTCTACTCTTGCCTTTTTCTTTCCCTCTTCCGGATAGGTAGGTCGGGTATGAAAAATTCCCAACAAGATTCTATAAAAGGCATCCTCCAGTAGTTTTAAGTCTTTTAGAGAAATAGGGGCATTGTCCAATTGCCCATCTTCCACCTTCCCTTTTATAACAGATGATATTACCTCCTTTAATCTTTGTGGCGTTGATTCTTCGAGAGACCTTGCCTTTGCTTCTATAGAATCAGCAAGCATCACAATTACCGCTTCCTTTGAATCAGGCTTTGGCCCCGGGTATCTAAAACTCTGCTCATCTACATCCGCATTTTCTGCCTTTGCTTTCTCATAAAAAGGTGCAATTAGCGTAGTCCCATGGTGTTGCAAGATTATATCCACAATCTTCTGAGGAAGTTTATACCCCTTTGCAAGTTTTTCACCCTCTTTAACATGAGAAATAAGTATCAAAGCAGAAAGTTTTGGCGGCACACTATCGTGTGGGTTTCTTTTGCCCGTTTGATTCTCTGCAAAATATTCAGGCCTTTCCATCTTCCCTATATCGTGATAGTAAGAACCTACTCTGGCAAGAAGCGAATTTGCACCGATTGCCTCTGCACCTGCCTCTGCAAGGGTTCCAACTATAATACTGTGGTGGTATGTTCCCGATGCTTCTACTGCCAACTTCCTGAGCAAAGGCTTATTCAGGTCCCCAAACTCAAGATATGTCAAATTTGAACTGAAGTTAAAAAATCTTTCAAACAAAGGGAGTAGAAAAAATACAAGTACTGCCGAAATTATTCCGTTAACAACTCCATAAATTATATATTTACCTATCAAAGAAATTGAGGTAGATTTCAAAATTTCTACAAAAAATATAGAAACAGCAGTTAAGCCCCCGACATATAAAGCAATCATCCAAAAATGTGCCCTATCTCTTATCTGCTTTGCGTTTACAGCACCAACTACACTTCCTAAAAGAAGTGGTAGTGGCAAAAATAGCCTCAATCCTGTATAAAAGGATAGCACAATAGATATAAAAAGTGCAAATACAAAACCATATTGAAGATCGATACTCAAGGTTAAAAGAATTACACCAGCAGAAACAGGAAGTAGATAAAGCATACCGAAAGAATGTAAAGTAATTAGTCTGTAAAGTCCCGTAATTAACAAGATTGAGAAGAATGAGATTGCAAGAGCGCTTCCCTGCCTCCATTTGTTTCTTCCCCAAACATTTATAGCAAAACAATAAAAAGAAACAACAAAAATAATAAATAAGATATTAAAAAGTGCCTTTTTGCCACCTTCATTTTTGAAATGTTGGGATTTATATACTTCAAGGGAGTATAATTTATTTTCAATTTCAGGGGTTATCAAATCATGTGCCCTTGTTATAATCTCTCCTCTCAGTATAGTTCCTTTCTTCCTTTTGACATTTTTTTTGGCATTTTCCTGGGCAATACCTGTATGATATGTATCCAGAGTCAGATTTGGCACTAACAACAAATCTGCTACCTGAATTATACTTAGGACCGCTTTCTCTTTCTTTATAATTTTTATAAGTTGCTCTTTTAAGTATTCAAGAGCAGTAGATTTAGTAAATATACTCTCTATCCTAACATTGGCATATTTATGCCTATTCGTAATTTTTACCCATTTTGAACGGGTTGTTTGAAGAACTGATTTATCGTCAATGATGCCATTATTTATGATTTCTGATATAATATTTTTTATTTTTCTTCTTTTTGACCTTACTATTCCTACAGGAAATTTTTCTAAAATATCCCCCGGGATATGAAATGAGGCGCTCAAATCTTTACCTGCCCTTAATGAATCGAGAAATTCAATTATGGGCTCTTTTACATCCAGTTTTTTTAGAATTGGCGGAGTTTCAAGCACTACCTCTTTTTGCTCCTTCTGGAATTCTGCCTCGGGTTTTAATACAGAAAATCTATATGGAGCAATAATATCTCGCGGGGCGATATCTCCCACTTCCAGTTTAATAGTCTGATTTTGGTGCGGAAGAAACATATAAATTGTAAAAATCGTAATAACACCAAATAAAATATTATTTATTATTTGAATTCTTTTCTTCATATTTCTGATATGCCTTTACTATATTCTGGACAAGTGGGTGTCTGATTACATCTACATCTTTAAGGTAGACAAAGCTTACCCCTTTAATATCTTTGATAATATAAGAAATTTCTATAAGTCCGGATTTTGCCTTATCGATTAAATCAACCTGAGTTATATCCCCTGTTACTACTGCTCTGGAGTTCTCTCCAATCCTTGTAAGAAACATCTTCATTTGCATATGAGTTGTATTTTGGGCTTCATCCAGGATAACGAATGCATTATTCAATGTCCTTCCTCTCATAAAACCCAGAGGTGCAATTTCAATAATCCCATTTTCAATATATCTTTGCACCTTTTCAAATGAAATCATCTGGAAAAGTGCATCATAAAGTGGTCTCAGATAAGGGTCAACCTTTTCTTTGAAATCACCCGGGAGAAATCCAATGCTCTCACCTGCCTCAACAGCAGGCCTCACCAAAATAATCCTTGAAAATTTCTTGAGCATTAAAGATTCTATCGCCTTTGCAACAGCAAGGTATGTTTTACCTGTTCCTGCTGGACCTATAGAAAATGTTATAACATTTTTCTCAATAGCTTCAACATATTCATTCTGCCCCTTTGTCCTTGTAGATATTGTAATTAACGGGGTTCTTATCACTTTTTTTTCTTTATCCTTAAATCCCTGGAGAAAATCTGTAATGTATCTCTTAAATTTTATATCTTCCTTCACCCTGCCCTCTTCGATACCCTCAAAATAATCCGTAAAAAATTCAATGCACTTATCCGCATTGCCTTCGTCGCCATAAATATTCAGATATTCACCCCTGAGAATAATCTTTACTCCAAAATATTTCTCCGCAAGGTTTATGTTATTATCTTTATCTCCCACTATAGACATATAAAAAGCACCATCCACAGGAAGATGTATTTTTTTTGTCATAATGGAATTTTAGGTATAAGGGGTTTTGGGCAGTCTATTTTATAGACTGCCCAAAATATAGTCTTCAAGGACGAGGAATTACCAACTTCCAGCCCGGGTAAATGAGGTCCCAGTCTTTAATTTTGTCTTTATTTGCCTTATAGATGTTTTTCCATCTTGCATAATGTCCCTTTCCATATACATTTTTATACTCAGCAAGTTTGGAAAGCCAATCGCCTGGTTTCACTACATAAATACTTCTTGCTGCTACCTTCTTTTTTAGTGCAGCAATTTCATCTTGAAGATTTTTTAACTGCTCGTCAAGGGAAGAAACTTCTTTCTTTAAGTTTTCAACCTCTGCTTTCGCCTTTTCATGCTGTGGTTTAAGTGTCGCTTCTTCGTTTGTATATTTCTGTATCAAGGAATCAGCCTGTGTCTGGGTTATCTTTTCCTTCTTTTCCTGGGCATTTACACTAAAACTTAAAGAAAGAAGAAACATAACCGATAGAACAAGAAATAAAGCCCTTTTCATTTTCACCTCCTACTTAAGTTTTTTTTCTAAATCTGCCTTTTGCTTCTGCAATTCCTGAAGGGTCTTTTCCTTTTCCGCTTTCTGTGTCTGTAAATCCTGTTTTTGCTGTTCAAAATTCTTAATCTCTGTGTTTAATGTTTCTACTGATTGCTTTTTCTCCTGCAGCTCTGAAATCTGTTCATCTGTTGCCTGTTTTGGACCACAACCTACAATGAACAGCAAAACCAGAGCACCGAATAAAACCTTTTTAATCATAATACCTCCTTTTTTTATTTTCTCTCCTTATATTTAAGAAAGTTTTCCTTATTGTCAAGAGATTTTTTTAATTTTTTCAATTTTTTTGTAATAAAAAATCAAACATTCATTATCTCAGGTAAAATTTTGTTTCTGGATGATTCTGCAATCTCCTTTATTTCCTTGAGTGCCTTTTGGGATACAGGCACTTCTATTTCATCCTTTGAAAATTCTACTTCCTCCATTTTTGTTATCTTAAAAAATAATTTCATAGGTTTCTCCATTCGTGTAAACATAAGATTGTCTGCTACATTCTCCCATATTTTAATATCGTCAGCAAATGCACTTGTGCTTACAGATAGGATGTATGTTCTGCGTTTATCATTTTTTAGAATATCCTCTAAGTTCTTTATTATGCCTTCCTTATATGTAGGGGAAAAAAGGAGTAAATTTAAGGCTGCCCCAAACACCAGAACTCCAATCTCACTTTTCCCTGTAAGTTTTACTGCTTTATCAATTGATGCATTCCAGACATCGGGCTTTATCAGATTTGCATTTATGGTATTTTCCCCTGTTATTTCATATCCATCAATAGAAGGAGTTAATTGAATATACACCATATTTTTGGCATAATCATCCAGGTCTATTCCGTATATCCTATCCATACTCGTTCTCATAAAATCGTTGGTTGAATACTGTAACGATAGGCTTATTGCCGAGCCCCCTGCTTTAAGCCAGGAAGCAACAAACGCATATACCACCAGTGGTTTTCCTGTTCCACCCTCACCGCTGATAAGTGTTGACGATGGATATGGAAACCCCTCAGGCATTGTTTTTTTCATCCATTCATATTCTAAATGTAATGTGTTCATTTTACCTCCTTGTTT
>WFRC01000293.1 GCA_015486685.1 Caldifarciminota bacterium | reverse complement strand
GTCCGTATACATAAGCATTTTAGGAAAAATCATAAGAAAGAGAATTTTAGAAAGATTGTTGTTAGTCTTCTAAATTGTGAATTGTCTTTTATAGAGAAATTGATATAAAGGGGTTTATAAAAAGGATTTAGTCATGATTATTATTTCAGAAAAAACAAAAAAACAAGGACCGTTCCCCATTAGAATATATTCTTTGCATAAGCATAGGAATGATGAGTCTCTCTGATGGGGTCTGTGGTGATAAATTTGCCTAATCCCGGTGAATAATATCTCGCTGGGAATGAATATAATCCATTCTTATCCTGTTCCTTCCCTGCAAAGAGAAGGTTGTTATTGAATGAACCTGTTTGCTCCATTATTGTTCCAAATGCTGTATATTTGTATTGTGTGAGAATATTACCACTGTTGTTTGTTATCATTATTATTGAACCTACGGGGTCCTGATGATAGAAATATGTGCTTTGAGGTGTCTTTTCTGTTCTCTTTGCTATTAAACCATTACCATAGAGGTATTTGTCCTTGATATTCCCATCCTTATCAAGTTCACATAAGATATTCCCATTCACCACCATCTCCGCATCCTTCCCTACTTTATCAAAATATACTGTCATACCTGATGGATACTGGATAATTTCCTTTAGGAAACTTCATATACCTTCTCTTGTGAAAGTATCTCAGCGGCATATCTGAAAGCAGCCTTTATATCCTCTTCGCTTATTCCATATTCTTTTTTTACTTCCTCTATATTCATTCCACCAGCAAAAGAGCCAATTATAATCTCCACAGGTACTCTTGTCCCTTTAATAACAGGTTTTCCTCCCATTATTTCAGGGTCTAAATTATTGGGATTCCATCTTAAATCTTGCGAGAAAATTGCCCAGAGCAGATGGAGACTCTTTTAGTTGAAGATGTGGGAATTTACCCTTTTTGATTGTTTTTATAATAATTTTTCCTGCATAGTCTATATGTTCATTGAAATATGCCCGTCGTGGGATTGCTAATCTGAAATATTCTTTTCCTCCTGTAAACTTACCACCAAATACACTCCCTCTTACCCCACCTTCTATATATACCGCTGAACCTATTTCATATCCTGGAAAATTTCTATCAGGAAGAATATCCGAAGATATAATATAAACACCATTCCCACCGCAGGGATGAATGACGGGAATGTTTTCCGAATTTAACATATTATATAATCTTCTTACCTGGGAGATTCTATATCTTAGATATTTTTCATCCAGAGATTCTAAAAAGCCCTGTGAAATTATCATCAAATCTGCATCGCTCAATCCACCGTGTGTAATAAACCCCTCCTGAGCAAGAATTTTTTCCTCCAATTTCTTATTATCTATTCCCTTTCTTATGCCAAGTATTGCACCCGCAGGAGAGAGCACATCCTTTTTTGCACTGATATAAAAAATATCAGCAGCCGAAAAAATTCTCTTTGCAATGGATTTAATACTCAATTTGGGGAATTCTCTCTCTTTTATCAAATATGCATTCTCAGCAAATCTCGCTCCATCAATTATCAGAGGTATCTTGAATTTCTTGGAAATTTGACTTATCTCTTCCAGATTTTTTAATGATATAGGCTGCCCACCTTTATTGTTATCTGTGAGCATTAAAATGATAAACGCAACATTATCCATTTTCTTCTTTAATGTATCTTGAAGTTTTCCAAGATTCAGATTTGCCTTGAACGGGAAATCTGAGCCTTCATCCTTTGATTCATCCACAGGTAAATTTACAATTTTCGCTCCTGTCTGTTCTATATGATATGCAGTAGTCTCAAATACGGCGTTTGAAACAACTATGTCTCCCCTCTTCAAAAATCCCTTAAAGAGGAGGGCTTCAATGCCTCTACCTTGATGCAATGGATATGTAATAAATTCCTTGCCTATAATCTTTTCTATAGCATCTATAAATGTGTAGTATCCGTTTTGATATGCAAAAGATTCATCTGAAAGTAGTGATAATGATAATTGTTCCTTACTTAATGCAGAAGTGCCGCTATCAGAAAGCAGGTCAATAAAAACATCTCTGGCAGGGATGAGAAACGGGTTATACCCTGCATCCTTTATTATCTGTTTTCTCTTCTCCTTTGAAGGAAGAGAAATCCTTTCAATGACCTTGGTCTTAAATGGCGGTGGTAAATTATTCGTTTTTCTTTGTGTATTGTGCAATGCCTGTAGCCGACGGGCAGATAATTTCCGCCCGTCGATATTTATAGTCACTAACCATATAAAAACCTGCTATTTGAATGTGGAAATCTGTTACAGTCCCTGATATACTTCCATCCGTATTCATCTTCCAGTCTTCCTCCTTTTCTTTATCATTTATTGCAACAATCAGGTATATCTTTCCCTCTTCCATTGAATCAATATCTACACCACTCGGATGTGCTTTTGCCTTTGAATCTCCCAATTCTGTATGAGAATGATAATCACCAATCAAATCTATGGGTAGACTTTCAACAATTTTGAGCATCCTTTCAGACATCCTCTCTCTGGGCTCTACCCAGGTAAATCCTTTTTCAGCAGTCTGATATGGGATTGCATACTCAATGATATATTCATCTCCACCTCCAAAACCAAGCAATATACCCATAGTTTCTTTTTTATATACTTCAACAACAGAAAGAACAATTGAAAGAAAAGCCCTTTCCTTCAAAAATACCTTTACCCTTTTTTCTTTAATCTCTTCTAATTCCTTTTTTGTCATTTTACCACAGCCGTGTCTATTTGAGCCTTCTGTAATTTCCCTGAATAATCTATGTATACAGTTTTGATTTCAGAGAATATTTCATAAGCCCATTTCCCACCTTCCCTGTGTCCATTTCCTGTATTTTTAACGCCTCCGAATGGGAGGTGGCATTCCGCACCTATGGTTGGGGCATTTATATATGTAATACCTGCTTCAAGATTTTCAATCGCTTTCATTGCATAAAGTAGATTTCTTGTATAGATAGATGATGAAAGTCCATATTTTACATTATTCGCTACCTTTACTGCCTCGTCAAAATCTTTTACCTTGATTACGCTCAGAACAGGTCCGAATATCTCTTCCTTTGCTATTCGCATATCAGGTTTTACATCTGTAAATATTGTGGGTGTTAAGAACCATCCTTTACTGCATTCACCTTCCGTATATCTTTCTCCACCATAAATGAGCGTTGCACCTTCATTCTTGCCAATATCAATATAATTTAAGATTTTGTTCATCTGTGCCTCATTTATTATGGGTCCCATATCTGTTTCTTCATTAAGTCCATTCCCAATTTTGAGTTTTTTTGCCCTTTCTACAAGCATAGACATAAATTTATCATGAATGGATTCCTGAATGATAAGTCTTGATGTCGCTGTACATCTCTGGCCTGTTGTTCCGAATGCTCCCCACAACACACCTTCAATAGCGAGGTCCATATCTGCATCTTCCATCACAATCTGCGGATTTTTTCCACCTAATTCCAACGATACCCTTTTTAATGTTTTGCCACATACTTCCGCAATTCTTGAACCAATTAGGGAAGAACCTGTAAAAGAAACAACCCCAACATCGGGATTTTTCAGAATGGCTTCACCAACTTTGCTCCCGGGCCCATTTACCAAATTTACAACGCCCTTTGGAACACCTGCCTTATCAAGTATTTCCATAAAAAGATTTGCTGTTGCTGGGGTATCACTTGCAGGTTTAAATACAACGGTATTGCCTGTTAAGAGAGCGGGGAAAATTTTCCATGTAGGAATTGCCATCGGGAAATTCCATGGGCTGATTATTCCTGCAATTCCTATGGGTTTTAATATTGTATAAATTGTTTTATTAGGAAGTTCAGAGGGGGTTGTAATCCCGAATAATCTTCTACCTTCTCCAAATGCATAGTATGCCGTATCAATACCTTCTTGCGTATCACCCCTTGTCTCTTTAAGTATTTTACCCATTTCCCTTGTCATTACCTGTGCAATTTCCTCTTTCCTCTCTACCATAATATCTCCTGCCCTGCCCAAAATTTCACCCCTCTTTGGGATAGGCATATTTGACCAGTCTTTAAGTGTTTTTTTTGCAGATTCAACAGCCTTTAATACATCTCTCTCATCGGATTTTGGAAATGTGCCTACGAGTTCTTCCCAGTCGGCAGGATTGCGGTTCTCGAACCTTTCTCCGGATGCAGCATCAACCCATTCACCGCCAATAAAATTTTTATATTCTTTTGCCATAAACTCCTCCTTTTTTCTGAAAAATACAATCTAAATTCATTAAGTCAACCCCCAAAAAGATTTTTTCTCTGTTCCTGATTTTTTGGCAGGGTTTTGCCCCAGCCATCGGCTTACGGCTATCTTTTTACTTTATATAGTGATTTGTAATGGGAATACGCCTACCGTAACCAAAAGATTTTTCCGAGACCTTGATTACTGGTGGAAGTTGATTTCTTTTATATTCATTCCTTCTTATCTTGCGAAGAATGTCTGTTACTAATTTTTTATCAAAACCTGCTTCCACTATTTCATCTATGGATTTGTTCTCTTCAAATATAAGTCTCAGGATTTTATCCAGTATCCGATAGGGGGGGAGGTCATCCTCGTCCCTTTGTCCCTTTTTCAATTCTGCGGTTGGGGGTTTTATGAATATATTTTCTGGTATTATATTCCCCATAATTTTATTTATATATCTTCCCAGTAAATACACATCTGTTTTATATACATCGGCAATGGGTGCGAGTGCTCCAACGGTATCACCATAAAGGGTGTTATATCCCATTGCAATCTCTGATTTATTCCCTGTTGCTAATACCAGGGCGTTCATAGTATTTGAAAAAGCCATCAGGATATTTCCCCTGATGCGTGCCTGCAGATTTTGCCCTGTAATTGTATTCTCAATATTTTTCAGATGGGGTGATAAATTCTTTTTATAGATTTCATATAATTCAGAGATGGAAACATTATAAAATTTAACCCCAAGGTTGTTCAGGAGTTTTACAGCATCCCGTTTATTTTCCTCGGATGTGATTTCAGATGGCATCATAATTCCCATTACATTTTCTTTCCCAAATGCATATACCGCTAATGTTAGAATAATCGCCGAATCAATACCTCCACTGATGCCTATGACCGTTTTATTAAAACCATTTTTTATAAAATAATCTTTTAACCCCAATATAATAGCATTAAATAATGCAGGTATTCTTTCGTATGTAATTTCGGCATTCGCACTTTCCGATGGTATAAGAAGATAATCTTCCTGAAATGAAGGTGCTTGCCAGATAATCTTTCCTGTATTATCTACTGCGAAACTTCCTCCTTCAAACACAATGCCATCCTGAGCACCAATAAGATTTGTATATACAATATTTAACCGATGCATTTTAGCCTTATCTTTAATCATTCTTTTTCTTATTTCTAATTTTCCCGGAAAAAATGGAGAAGCAGAGAGATTAAAGATTGTATCTGCACCTTTTTTTGCCGCCTCTTCTGCTGGACCTCCATCAATCCATATATCTTCGCATATGTTTATGCTGAATTTCATTCCCTTATAAGAAAATATAGGCGTTTCTTTCCCGGGGGCAAAAAACCTTTTTTCGTCATATATATCGAAGGATGGTGGATACTGTTTATAGTATTTCCCCTTGATTTTGCCATTCTCTATGAAGGCCGCTGTATTGAAAATTTTTCTATTGCTGAGATATGCGAGGGAAGATGGGTCATATGCATTTATATGTGCTTTATCATCTTTTGTATCTATATATCCGATAATTGCATTTATGCCCTTTGTATGTGGTAGAATTTCTAAAATTGCCTGCTGATTTTTTTCAATAAAACCCTGTCTTAAAATGATATCAAGGGGAATATATCCTGGGATGGTCAATTCAGGGAAAATAACAAAATCAGCATTTATTTTTTTTGCCTTTTCAATTCCGCGGATTATCTTTTTTGTGTTTTTCTCAATATCTCCTACAATTGTGTTTATCTGGGCAACCAGGATTTTCAGATTACAGAAATTTCCCATGACATTTCTTGAATTTTTTCCCACTTCCACAAGGACAGGGTGCATTTCTGCCAATATCTTTAACCCTTTTCCCCTGTTTGTGTAGTTTTTCAACTGCCTCTCTAAATTTTTTATCAAGTACAGGGTCACCTATTGTTGGAATCTTTTCCTGCGGGAGGATAAGGTTTTTTTTCTCTTTTCTCCTGTTCTCTTCGGGAGCACCACCCTTAAATTCTTCTTTTACCTCCTGTCCGCTCACTTCCTGTGGCAGTGTGATTGCCTCAGGTTTTAATCTGAACAGGTATTTTATTACATCCTTTTCTATATCAAATACCAGATTCTCAAACATTGCGAATGATTCCCTTTTATATTCAACAAGCGGGTCTTTCTGAGCATAACTCCTAAGATTTATACCTTCTTTTAATGCATCCAGTTCATAGAGGTGATGTCTCCAGTTCGTATCTATTACCTGAAGCATAACCATTCTTTCAAATTCTCTCATCCTCTCTGGCTCGACAATCTTTTCTTTTTCATTGTATCTCTTATTTATCAAATCTTTCAGATTTTCTTCAAATTCAGCAGGTTTGATTGTTTTTTTCTCCTCTTCACTAACATCTATATCCACAAGAAATGTTTCAATAAGTTCGCTTCGTAATCCGTCCCAATCCCATGTTTCAGCAAAGCCCTTTGCGTATCCGTCAATAATATCACCAAGAATGTCGTCAATCATATCCATAACCTTATCCTTCAAATTTTTGCCATCCAGTATGTCATTTCTCCAGCTGTAAATTACCTCTCTCTGTTTATTCATTACATCATCGTATTCTAATAATCTTTTTCTTATATCAAAATGGTATCTCTCAACCCTTTTCTGGGCATTTTCAATGGCACGCGTTATTAATTTATGTTTTATAGGCTCTCCATCTTTTATACCCATCCTATCCATTACCCCTGATATTCTTTCGGTAGCAAATAACCTCATTAAATCATCTTCCAGAGATATATGAAACCTTGATGCACCGGGGTCTCCCTGCCTTCCTGCCCTACCTTTTAACTGTAAATCTATCCTTCTTGCGTCGTGTCTTTCCGTTCCAATAATATGTAGACCACAGGGCATATCCTCCTTACATTTCTCTATATCAATATCCTTACAGTGTTCAGGCAATTTCTTTTGTTTTAGACAGCAGACAGGGCATTTTACTACACCCGGCTCAAGCTTTATATCTGTTCCTCTACCTGCCATATTTGTAGCAATTGTAACCCATCCCTTTTCTCCTGCATGAGAAATGATTTCTGCTTCCTTTTGATGATACTTTGCATTTAATACCTGATGTTTTATGCCTTTCCTCGTGAGCATCCTTGAAAGAACTTCGGAAACATCTACTGAAACTGTTCCTACAAGAATAGGAATGCCCTTTTTGTGTAATCGCTCTACCTCATTTATAATGGCGTTATATTTTTCCCTTTTAGTTCTGTATATCAAATCGTCATAATCAAGTCTTCTTACGGGTTGGTTTGTAGGAATTACAACAACATCTAATTTATAAATCTCCCAGAATTCATGTGCCTCCGTAGCGGCTGTTCCTGTCATCCCCGCGAGTTTTTTATACATCCTGAAATAATTCTGTAGGGTTATGGTAGCAAATGTCTGGGTTTCCCTTTCCACCTTTACATTTTCTTTTGCTTCAAGGGCTTCGTGAAGTCCATCGGAATACCTTCTCCCGGGCATCAATCTGCCTGTAAATTCGTCTACTATCATCACCTTTCCACCCTGAACAATATACTCATTATCTTTCTCAAAAAGGGAATAAGCCCTTAAAAGTTGGTCTACTGCATGAATTTTCTCAGATTTTTCTGCATATTCTCTCTCAATGGCTTCTTCCTCAACTGCTTTTTCTCTGGAAGAAAGCCCTTCTTTATTTTTAATTTTCTGGAGTTCAATTGAAAGGTCAGGGAGAACAAAGAAATCAGGATTATTGGGTGCGATGGCATTTCTACCCCTCTCTGATACATCAACAGTATTTGCCTTTTCGTCTATTGAAAAATATAGGTCTTCGTCCAGAGTATGCAATTTCTTCTCTTTCATAAATGACGCTTCGGTTTCATCTATGAGGGCTTGAATGCCTGGTTCATGCAGAAGTTTTATCAATCTTTTATTCTTTGGTGCACCTCTCTTTGCCTGTAAAAATTTTATACCTGCTTCCTTTTCTTTGTGCTCCTTTAATAATTTTTCTCCTTCTGAGATAAGTCTATTTACAAGGGCAGTTTGACTATGGATAATCCTTTCTACATTAGGCTTTAATTTGTCAAAAAATTGAATGGACTGCTCTACTGGCCCTGAAATGATTAGAGGAGTTCTTGCTTCATCTATTAGCACAGAGTCAACTTCATCAACGATGGCATAATAATGACCTCTTTGTACCCTATGTTCGGGCACTACAGCCATATTGTCTCTTAAATAGTCAAAACCAAATTCATTATTTGTTCCATAAGTTATATCTTTATCATATTGTTCTCTTCGTTCTGAGGGTTCCATTCCCTGCTGAATTACTCCAATGCTGAGCCCCAGAGTTTCATAAACGGGACCCATCCATTCTTTATCCCTTCTTGCGAGATAATCATTTACCGTTATGAGGTGAGCCCCCTTACCCGGGAGTGCATTCAGGTAAAGTGGCATTGTTGCAACAAGAGTTTTCCCTTCCCCCGTAGCCATCTCTGCAATTTTTCCCTGGTGGAGTACAATGGCACCAATTAGTTGGACATCATAGGGTACCATATCCCATTCTTTTTCAATATCTGTAACCATCCATTTTTTGCCCAACAATCTTCTTGTCGTTTCTTTAACCAATGCAAAAGCCTCCACCAATATATCATCGAGGGATTCGCCTTCTGATAGTCTCCTCTTGAACTCTTCTGTCATTTTGGGAAGTTCATCATCACTCAATTTCTGAAATTCCTGGGATTTTGCATTGATTTCTTCAACTTTGGGGATCAGTCTATTTATCTCCCTATCGTTCTTACTCCCGAATATCTTAGTCAGCATAGATTACATCTCCTCTTAACGGGCCTGTTGAAATTCCTATTACAGGGATGTTTATAAAATCTTGAATAAATTTGATATAATCTTTTGTTTGTTCCGGAAGTTTTGAGAAAGTCTTTATCCCATTTATATTTGTATTCCACCCCTTTAATGTTTTGTATTCTACCACAATTTCATTAAGTATCGAGATAGCATCGGGAAAAGTAGAGATTATTTTCCCGTTATGTCTATATCCAATACCTACCTTTATTTCTTCTAAATGGTTGAGCACATCCATTTTGGTCAAGAATATTCCATCTATTCCATTTACATCTGCGGCATATTTTAATTGCGTTAAATCAAGCCATCCACATCTTCTCGCCCTTCCTGTGGTTGCACCATACTCATTACCTTCCTCCCTCAGATAACTTTGCATATTTCCTTCTAATTCTGTTGGAAAAGGTCCTGCCCCTACCCTTGTTGTATATGCCTTTGAAACCCCGATGATTTTATCGAGAAATTTTGGAGAAAGTCCTGTGCCTGTAAATACTCCACCTATTGTGGGATTAGATGAAGTTACATAGGGATATGTGCCAAAATCTACATCCAGCATAGTGCCCTGGGCACCTTCCATCAATATCTTTTTCCCGGATTGTTCTGCTTCAACCAGGATGCTCACAGTATCTTTAATCATAGGTTTTATAAAATTTAGTATTTCTGTGTATTCCTTAAATAACTCCTGATAATTATCAATATTATTTTTTAGCCTTTCTCTTAAATAATCAGGATAAAATATATCTCCTGCTCGTATACCCCATCTCGCTGACTTATCCTGATAAGCAGGGCCTATACCCTTTTTTGTTGTCCCGATTTTTCTTGTTCTATCCCTTTCTTCGTCCCTTTTTTTATGATATGGCAATATAAGATGTGCTCTGGAACTGATATATAACCTTTCTTTTACATTTATCCCTAATTCTTTCAATTTCTCTATCTCATCTTTCAAGGCATAAGGGTCTACAACCACTCCGTTTCCAATAATGCAAGTTTTATCAGGATGAAATATACCCGAAGGAATCAGGTGTAAAGGTATCTTTTGATTATTATAATAGATGGTATGACCTGCGTTTGCTCCGCCCTGATATCTGACAATAATGTCAAATTCTTGAGATAGGAGGTCAACAACCTTTCCCTTTGCTTCATCTCCCCATTGTAGTCCTAATATAACGGATATTGGCATATTGGGCTAAAAATGTTCCCGATACATTACCTTAACCTGTCTGCCTATTCCCTGATTATGCGGGTCACTCATAAACAGGTTTTTTAAATCAATCTCGACACCAAAAGCGCCGAACATCTCACGAAAACCTACATTTACATAATTTCTTTCTGTTGTTCCATTATTATTACTTCCCAATGTATACTCTAAGAATATATAATGCGTTTCGCCTATAAGTAGATAATTTGACGAAGAAAAATCTAATCCTTTTTTTGAAGTAGAATAGTTAAGAGCCATTGAAGTCAAAAAATATCCAAAGATAAGTGGTGCATGATAGCCAAATGAAAGATAAATATCTTTTGAAGTAAGGCCGTCATAAGGCTCATTATCATATCCTACAGTAGAAGTAAAGAGTTCATTGTCATAAATCATTGCCCTTAAATCTACCCAGGGTTTGGAGAAATCCATTTTTTCATAACCTACAAGTCCAGATAAACCATATCCAATTCCTAATGAAATTCTGTCCCACAATCCAAATTTTATTTTTGGAACCATCAGGGTTGACGGTTCGTATCTGAATGTAATCATATACTCGCCGTGTTCAAGAATTTGTGGCAGAGGATTGTCTACTCCTGTCAACGGTGCGTTGTCAATACCTACGAATGTAACCAATAATAAAATATACATATTACCTCCTTTTTTTTATTGGGGTCAGTCATAAACTTTCAACTTTCCCCCAAAAATTCAAAAAATAATCTTTTTCTGCATTTTTAACCTGCAATTTCTTATATCTGTTTTGCTCCCTCTTATTTTCTTCCTTTACTTATCAACTTATTACTTTCTTCATATAATATAACATCCTTTTCAAATTTGTCAAAAAAATTTTCCAAAAATGTGGGGGTAAGATTTGAAACCCTAAAATCGGAAAGTTGAAAGTTTATGACTGACCCCATTGTCTTATAAAATGCACTTGATATTATTGTCTCCAACGACCTGTGAGAGTTTTTTTATAAAATCTGTTTTGCAATTGACCCTTATTTTTTCAGGCATTGCAACTACCTTTTTTTCCTTTTTCTTAAGCACAAAGGATATAGGGGTTTCCCCCTTAAATTTATTGCATAATTGGTAAATTTTGTCAATGTCTGATTTTTCAATGTCATCAAGATATATTGCTACATAAACCTTCTGCACATAATTATTTATTTCTTCAAATGGGATAATCCTTCTTGCAATAAGTTTGACCTTTCCATTTTCATCACTATTATTGAATCTATCTTCGTTTATTGAGCCCTCTATGACAACCTTTGTTTCATTTACAACCTTATCGGCAATGCTGTTGTATATATCAGAGAAGACAGTTAGTTCAATGGAATTTTCCATATCTTCCACTGTAATATAAGCCATTTGTTTCCCCAATTTTTTTGTTTTATGTTTTTTTATAGATGTAATGATGCCGCTAATGATTATATCACTTCCGATGCCTTTATTGTAGATTGCAGATATGGGTTCGGAAACGGCTTTAACAACAGGAATCTCTCCTGATAATGGATGCCCGGAGAAGTAAAATCCCAGGCTTTCTCTTTCGTAATTTAGTTTTGTGGGAAAATCCCAATCCTCTATTTTTGTAATTTGTAGGTCTTCCTGCTCTTTTTTAGCAAATAATCCCTTCTGGGATTTCATCTTTTCTTTACGGGATAAAATTTCCACAATTTTTGGATAACTTACCATTAAACTTGCTCTGTTCCTATTCAGGGTGTCAAACGCGCCTACCTTGATTAAACTTTCTATTACCTTCTTATTGACGGTTCTTGACGGAATCCTCTCTAAAAAATCTTGAAAACTCTTAAATTTTCCCTTTTCTCTTTCTTTTAATATTTCTGATACAGCAGATTCTCCAATGTTTTTCACAGCACATAAACCAAATCTTATTCCCTTTTCATTTTCTGGGGTAAATTCATAATAGGATTCATTTACATCAGGTGGATATATAACAATATTTTTGGAGAATGCTTCTTCTATCATAATTTTAATCTTTTCGGCATTATCCTTTTCGTTTGTAAGATTTGAGGAGAAAAATTCAAGTGGATAATGTGCTTTTAAGTAAGCCGTATAATAGGCAATATAGGCATATCCTGTGCTGTGAGATTTGTTAAATCCATATCCGGAAAATCTCTCCATTATATCAAATATCTGATTTGCCTGAGAATGTGTAAGTCCATTTTTTTCCGCGCCTTTAATAAATTCTTCTCTTAAATCTTGCATAATTTCAATCTTTTTCTTTCCCATTGCTTTTCTCAGTATATCAGCCTGCCCAAGTGTGAATCCTGCAATCTCATGGGCAATCTTCATAACCTGTTCCTGATATAACATAATTCCATAAGTTTCTTTAAGTATGGGCTCCAATTTTGGATGTATGTAATCTTCTTTTATCTTACCCTGCATCCTTGCTGCAAATTCTTTTGGGTCAATGGTTTGCAATGGCCCTGGTCTGAAAAATGATGTTACAGCAATTAAATCTTCAAATGTGGAAGGCTGCATCAGTTTCAGGGTTTCTTTCATTCCCCTTGAACCTAATTGAAAGACAGTGTTTGTATCCCCTGCTTTTATCAGGTCAAATGTTTTTTTGTCATCCTTTGGTAATTCTTCCAATTGCAGGTCTATTCCCTTTTTTCTGAGAAGGTTTATTGAATGTTTTATTACAGATAGAGTTTTTAATCCAAGGATATCAATTTTTAACACTCCAACATCTTCAAGACTTTTCATAGGATATTGTGTGTATAAATCGTCATTTTCACCGGGCCTATATAAAGGAACATAATTTGTCAATTCTTCAGGTGTAATAACCACACCCGCGGCGTGGGTGCTTGTATTACTTACTAACCCTTCCAATTTTCGCGCAATGCTTATTAATTTCTGGTAGTCTTTTTGTGCATTTACAAGATTCTTGAACCTGTCGTTATATTTCATTATATCATCAATTCTTTTCTGGTCATCTCCAATCAGTTTTGTTAATTCGTTCATTTCCGTAAATGGCAGTTTTAAGACCTTCCCTACTTTTTTGATTACTGAGCGTGGCTTCATCACATCAAATGTAATAATTTGGGCGACATTCGTTTTGTGGTATTTTTGCTTTATGTATTTAAGAATTTCCTCTCTTCTTTCATCTTCAAAGTCTATATCCACATCTGGCATTGAAATCCTTTCAGGATTCAGAAATCTTTCAAAGATTAGTCCGTATTTTGTAGGGTCAACATCTGTAATGCCTAATCCATACAGGGTTAAACTTCCGACAGCAGAACCTCTCCCGGGTCCTATATAGATAGCATTTGAACGGGCAAAATCTATAATATCCTTAATAATGAGAAAATAGCCTGATAGCCCCATCTTTTTAATGACAGATAGTTCATACTCCAATTTTTCCTTTATTCCGGGTGTCACTTTTGTCCTCTGGCTTAATCCATTTTCGGCAAGATACCGTAGATATTCGAAATGCCCTTTTTCCTTAAATTGTTCAGGCACATCAAACTTTGGAAGAGCAACCTTTGTAGGGTCTAATTCAAGATGCAGATTACATTTTTCAGCCACCTTTACAGTATTTTCTATTGCCTCAGGTATATCGGAAAATAACATTTCCATTTCAGCAGGGGACTTAAACCAGAATTCTCCTGATGGGAATTTCATCCTATCTTTATCATCTATATCCTTTTTTGTTTGTATTGCAAGGAGCACATCGTGTGCCTCTGCATCATCCTTATTTAGATAATGGACATCGTTTGTTGCAATCAAAGGTGTATCTGTTTCCCTGGATAACTTTATTAAATTTTCGTTAATTTTTGTTTCATTCTTAACGCCAATACGCATAATCTCAATATAAAAATCGTTGTCAAAAATATCTTTATATTCAAGGAGGGCCTTTTTTGCAAGTTCGTATTTTCCTTCTGATAAATAGGTTGGGATTTCACCTTTAATACAGGCAGATGAGCCTATAAGCCCATTACTGTATTCTTTTAATATCTCTTTATCAATCCTTGGTTTATAATAAAAGCCTTCTGTATAAGAAATAGATGAGAGTTTGATGAGATTTTTATAGCCTTCATAGTTTTTTACAAGAAGAATTAAATGGTAATTTTTTTTACTGTCTTTCTTAAAACGGCTTTCAGGTGCCAGATATGCTTCCATCCCGATAATAGGTTTTATATTCATTGAAAGGGCTAATTTGTAGAATTCAATTACACCGAATAGATTTCCATGGTCCGTAATGGTTACAGCAGGAATGTTATATTTCTTTGCTTTCTCGATAAGTTTTTTTATCTTTACTGCACCATCAAGGAGACTATATTGTGTATGGAGGTGGAGATGAACAAATTGTGCCTTTTTCATATTTTTTTCACCAATACCCTATTTACCTTTTGTTTTGTTGCATCTACAACCGAGATTTTTAAGCCTTTGATAGTAATTTTATCTCCTTTTTGTGGTATCTTCCCGAGAATTTCTATAACCAATCCTCCTATTGTCCTTGCATCATATTCATCACCGAAATTCACATTGAAAATTTCTTCAATGTTATCGAGTTCTGCCTTACCATGGATAAGATAGCTTCCATCTTTCAATTCTTTGAATAATACCTCTTCTCTGTCCATTTCATCCTGAAGTTCACCGAGAATCTCTTCAACAAGGTCTTCCATTGTCACCAACCCATATACTCCACCATATTCGTCGATGATTACGGCAATAGAGATATGCTTTTGCTGAAATTCTCTAATGGTGTCAAGCACATTTTTTGTATATGGGATAAAATATGGCAGTCTCATCAAATCGCAGGCAAGATATTGTTTTTCTGAATGCCATAACTTTAGGAGTTCGTTTACATAGATAATTCCGATAACATTATCTATTGAATGATAATATACAGGCATTTTTGAATATCCTTCTTTGATAAATACATTGAGGATATCGCTGAGGGTGCTTTCAGCACTTATAGAAATCATATCTACTCTTGGGACCATAACTTCTTCTACAGGTGTATCTCCTATCTCAAAGATACTTGTAATTAAATCTTCCTCTTCTTCTGTAATAATTCCTTCTTCTTCCCCCTGCGCAATAATCTTTCTAAGTTCTTCCTCACTCTCTATTTTTCTTTTCTTTTTAAACCAGTTAAATGGAGACATTTCTTTCCTCGGGTAATAACATCCCCCCTGAAACAATAATTCTGAATGCCCATTCCACAGGGATTTCTGTTCGAATTATTTCATTTGATGGATACATAAGATAATAACCTGAGGTTGGATTTGGGGATGTTGGTATAAAGATATTCAGGTATTTTTTATTATCAATGGTCCAGAATTTTTCATTTGTCAGAAATGCGAGTGCGTAGCTATATTTGTTCGGGTAGGGTATAAGTACAACCTTTTCAAATGGAGTTTTGCTTATAAACATAGAGTTTGTTAGTTCACGGGCGGATGAGTAGATTGTCCTTATAAGTGGAAGTTTTTTTATAAAGGACTCAAAAACCTTTAATACCCATCTGCCTACTACACTTGATGTAATGGCACCAATTATGTAGATGATAAGGAGGAGTATGAAAAAACCTATAAGTGCGAGAATAAAATCAGGTGTGTTTTTCAGATATGGAATATTTACAAATATATGCCCTACACCTCCACCTATCTTCTTGATGAGAAACCAGAAGATAAGCACAGTAATAAAAATGGGCAGGATTGCTATTATGCCTGTAATGAAATGTTTTTTTATAACCCTTTTAGGCTGAGCCCTTGACTTTTTCACCTGCTGTTCTGGTTTATTACCCTCTATATCATCTTCCATAAAAAGTCAAGGCACCTCTCCTCATTTGTCGGTCAAAGAGAATTTAAAAGGCACATATACCCAGACAGGGACAGGCTTATCCCTTTGTTTTGCAGGACTAAATCTTAGATGATATGCCGCTTTAACAGCAGGGTCATTAAAGGCATCATAATCCGATTGTGCGACAGATACCTTTTTAACTGTGCCATCTGTCCATACAAGTACCTTTAGTATCACTTGCCCTTCAATCCCTGCTTTTCTCGCTATATCGGGATATCCTACCATTTTTTGAACTTCTTCTAAATTCAAAACTTTGGGCTTAACTTCAACGGCATAAAATTCAAAGACCTTTAATTTTACATCTACATCGTGCCTTAAATTTGTAAACTCCGTTGTTGGAATTGTTTGTGTTTCTACCTTTTCATTCTTGTCAGCAGCAACAGGCAATTTTATGTGTTTTTTGGGAGGGACAGTAACAGGTGGAGTTGTCGTGAAGGGAATAACCTGGAAAGGAGGAGGATTTTCGGGTGGTGTATATGGTTTTACTTTAATCTGAGGGACAAAGCGAAATGCAAGTATAAGTATAACAATTGTTGAGAGAAGCCCAATTCTGAAATATAGAGGATAATTTTCTTTTAATCTATTATTCACTTATCTCATCTCCCGTCAAGGTGGTTCTCTTTATTCTGTTAAAGAAAATTTAAAGGGTATTGCTACCCAGACAGCAACAGGTTTATCTCTTTGCAAGGCAGGTTTAAATCTTAGATGATATGCTGCTTTAACAGCGGCATTGTCAAGTGCATCATATAAAGATTTTATAATTTTTACCCTTTTGACTGTGCCATCTGTCCAGACAAGTACTTTCAGGTAAACGGTTCCTTCAATACCTGCCTTTTTAGCAATATCAGGATATTCAATAGACTTTTCTATCTGTACAAGGTTCAGAACCTTTGGTGCAATTTCGTAAGGAACGAAATCAGGAACATTTAAGTCAACCTTTGCTTCTCTCTCCACACCTGTAAAATCCGTTTTTTGGATGGTTGCTGCTTCTACTTTCTCATCTTTTGCAGCGGCAACAGGTAGCTTTGGTTTTGGTGGTGGGGGAGGCTCAACGATGTTTTTCAATTGCGGTGGGAGTTTCTCAACCTTTATTGCGTGCATTCTTTTTGGTTTATATGGTTTTGTTTGTGTTTTAGGAACAAATTGGAATGCAAGTATGAATACAACAAGTGTTATAAGTATAGCAATTCTGATATGAAAAGGGAAATCTTCCTTTAAGTCAATGTGATTTTTCATTATATCACCCCCTTTTCTTTTCTGTTGCAAGAGAAACTTTTAATACATCTGCCTCCTGCAATTGATTAAAGATATCTTCCAAAATTCCATAATGTACATTTTTATCTGCCCTGATTGAAATAATAATGTCAGGATTAATTTGATGCTTTCTTATCATAATATAAGAAACCCTATTTACAGAGATAAGGGCATCATCTATGGATATAAGTCCGTTTGCTCCAACCCATATATGAGAAAGGTTTTTTGTAGGTATTTTTCTTGCTGCTTCTGCCTCGGGCATTTCAATCTTTAATCCTGTTTCTGCACGAAAAACTGTCGTAACCATAAAAAATATCAGGAGTAGAAATGCGATATCAGACATTGAAGCGGTCGGTATTGTTGCTTCTTCTTTTTCCTTAAATTTTATTTTCATATACTACTCCTATTTCTTACCTGAAGGGGCAAAACTTATCCTTTCAGCATTTGCTATTCTCAATTGGTCAAAAACCTTTATAAGCATATTGTATTTCGCTTTTCTCTGGGTTTTTATTGAGAATATTAAGCTATCATTTTGAACGAGCATTTTTCTCGCAGAGGTGGCAAGTTCGTTCACTTTTATAGGATTGCCGTTAAGATTTACAGTTCCGTCTGATTTTACATATACCTTGGCTATATTCGAAGATTTTACCTTGACAGTTTCACCTTTCCCTGGAAGGACAATTTGCAAGCCTACTTCATTTGAAAAAATAGTAGATACCATAAAGAATATCAATAAAAGGAATGCAATATCTGACATTGAAGCGGTTGGAATTTCAGCCTTATTGGGAGCAGGCTTTTTAAGAGTCATTTTAAGCCTCCATTAGTTTCTCAACAAGCATAGTTGATGCCTCTTCCATCAATTTTGTGTAATTGTTTATTCTCTGCGTAAAATATACATGAAATGCTGCTACGGGTATAGCGATTGTAAGACCTGTTGCAGTAGTAATAAGTGCTTCTGAAATACCAGATGCAACAAGTGTAGGTTCAACAGTTCCTGCGAGTGCGATGGCATCAAATGCGCGAATCATGCCGGATACTGTTCCTAAAAATCCTATAAGAGGTGAAATATTTGCGACAGCCGCAAGAATAAGCATTCCTCTATCTAAAAAGGCAAGTTCTGTATCTGCTGAAACAGACATTGCCTCTTCAAGCACATCCTTTTTCTTCCCATATTTTGCATATTTTTCAAGTGCAGATTCAAGTATTCTTGCAACAGGACTTTGGTTATGCTTGCAGTAAGTAAGGGCAGATTCAACTCCCCCCTTATCGAATGCTCTAATAAGGTCCCCTGTAAACTTTTTTGGATTTACCCTTGCCCTTGAAAATGTAATGAGTCTTTCAATAATGTATGCAATCCCAATCAGAGCAGCGAAGAGTAATCCCCACATTGTCCATCCACCTCTGTTAAAGAATTCAATCAAACCACTCATTCTACCTCCTTTTTTCTGAATATAAAAAAGTTTTTTCCAATTGTCAAGCGTTTTTTTTGATATTTTTTAATTTTTCTGTTGAAAAGTTAGGTTCAGTTATTAAGACTTGTATGCCAAATACAAATGGTTAAAGGTAAAATGTAAAATGTTAAAGGTTAAAAAAAGGGGCTACTATTTCTTCTGTCATTCTGAGTCCTTCGTTCTATTCAGGATAAATTCCACTATGGGAAAACTATACTTACCTTATCTCCTCCAAGTTTTTCAACCTTCAAGGGCTCATTATAATACTTTCCAACGGCTTTTACCAAGCCAACCATAATGTCTATTAAACCTCTCCTGGATTTGTAATGCATAATCATAGTCTTATCATCTTTCCATTCATAATCAAAACGTGGTGGATGCGCATCCTTCATCTTTTTTGTCATAGTATAATGAACATCATCCATCTTCATCAAAAAATCCTTTGCGTTGTCTGATTCCTTATAATATATGCTATACATCCTCTGTGAGTAAACATTTACCCAGTAATCCCCGAAGGCATCCCCCAGTTGTGTCATTGATATACCAAGGACTTTCAATAATGAATCAACCACCTTAAGGACAAGAGCATCATCAACATCTGAAATGGGAAGGATAGCAGGCTCCTTTTCAATGCTGCTTATCCTCAATGCATCCAGCCATTTATCCTCTCCGTAATTCTTCTGGACCAACTCCTTCAAACATAGAACAATAACGCCTTTCATAAACACCTCCCTTTTTTAAAAAAATAAAAAAGTTTTTTCCAATTCTTAAGCGTTTTTTCGTTTTGCCAACGGCTATCTTTACCACCCCACCTGTGAGGTTGCTTCGTCGCTACGCTCCTCGCAATGACAATGCTTTCAGCTGACTTTATCATTTTGCACTTTACAATTTACGCTTTACGCCTCACGGTCTTTCACTTCTTACTTCCCACTTCTCAGTTCCCACTTATTTTTATCTTGATGTCCACCTGTAATAAATTCCACTGCCAAGCAGGGAGATAATCCCGGCAATAAGGATGCCAAATGCTTCCCAACTGCCATTTCTTAACATACAGACAATCAGGTTAAATAGGTCAGCAGGGTCGGCATGCGAAAGGGCATCGGAATAGTAAAATATAGTATAAAAATGCATACCGGCACCATAAAGAAGGAAAATCATCGCAATAACAGGAAATATCCAGATTATCCTTTTTTGTATTAAAG
>WFRC01000292.1 GCA_015486685.1 Caldifarciminota bacterium | reverse complement strand
CCTGTTACAAGAATAGGCTTATTTTCCATAAAATTAGCAATAATCCTCAATGTATTTGGGTTTAACAAAATCTTCTCAACATTTATCACCATTTCCCTCCTATGTAGGCACCAAACATTTCAGAAATTCTTACAAACGGGCTCAAAATAGCAAATTTCAATTTATCTTCCCGAAAATATCTCCTGAGATATACCATATCGTTTTTTATCTCCTTCCATATAGATTTTATCAGAGAAATAGGAGAATTCACCTCTGCGTAATTAAATCCAACCTTATTTATACGGGCATCATAAAAATTTCTCTTAAATCCACCAATAACAGAAGTTGGGTGTGTATGATATACTATAGACTTCGGTTGATATACAATTTTATAGCCCTTTTCTAATATTCCCTTTGCCCAGAATACATCCTCTCCGAAAAATGTCTCTGGGAATGGGAATTTTTTTAATATATCTTTTCTAATAGCAGAGCTTATATTATTGAAGTGGCAAAAAATACGCTTTTGATATGGGGGTAATTGCCCAAAATGGGCATCATCTCTGATAAATTTTATTATTTTCTCTGAGGAGTTTGATATATCTTCCTCTACCTTCCTCCTTGCAAGGGGGTCAGCAGAAGATAAAGGTAATATTCTGCTAAATACACCTACTACTTTCTCATTCTTGAATTCCAATATTAAATTTTTTAACCAATGCCTATTTGCAGGGATAGCATCTTGAGACAAATATGCAACAATTTCACCGCTTGCAAGATTAACTGCATAATTTTTTGTTCCTCCATAGTTAAATTCTGAAGGTAAAATTTTATGCATCTTCACAGGATATTGGGATAAAATATCCAGAGTCTTATCTGTTGAACCCGAATCTATAGCAATAATTTCTAACTCTATATCAATCTCCTGTGATAACACCATTTTTATTGACTTTCCAATGGTATTTTCACCATTTTTAGTAAGGTACACAATGGAAATATTTTTAATATTCATATCTTGTTTTTAAGGTTTATATATATTCCTTCCATTTCTTTTTTATTTTCTTCAATACTTTTTACCTTGGGAATATTCTTGCTCCATTTATAGATGATACCCTTATCAGCTATGATTTTCTGTATTATTTGAGAAAGAGATTTAACATCACCTGGTGGGAATAGTGCGCCGTATTCTTCATTCTTTATAAGCTCAGGGATACCTCCAACCTCCGAGGCGATTACGGGGGTTCCTGTTGCAAACGCCTCATGAATTGTAATGGGGGAATTTTCATGCCAGAGGGAAGGCACTATAAGTATATCTATTTCTTTATACAGAGAGTGTATTTTAGCATTTTCTACATATCCTTTTATTATTATATCTGGATTTTTCCCTATTAACGCCTTTATCTTTCTCTCGTACCACTCAAATCCTTCAGGGGCTTTTCCCCATATATACATCTTAATTCTGGATTTAGTGCCCTTAATTGCCCTTATAACCACATCTATTCCCTTTGAAGGTATAAATGAACCTATATACCCTATTCTCAAAAGGGATGACGGCTTCCTCTCAACCTTCCTGAAAAGTTTTGTGTCTATCCCGTAATCAAGATGAAGAAATTTTCCAGATGTTATGCCATTCCTCCTGTACACCTGCATAAGCCAGTTTGAAGGAGAAATCGTTACATCCACCATATTCAGGTATTTTCTCGTAATATCTCTTCTGTATAAATACTCATCTCTTATGTAATCCTTATGGAATTTTTCCCATAGATACAGGGAGTGCCCTTTGCTCTTCCCCTTGTATATGTTTTTTTTTGCCCTCCATATAATACCCTTTCTCTCTGGATGTAGATTTTCATAAAAAATCAGATATTCTGCATAGCAGTATTTACATCTTTCGTATGAAGGTGTATCGCACAAATCCCCATATATGTCTATCATCTGTACCCTCGGACAAATATACCAGTAATCATGGAGTGTTAGCACTATCGGGATACCATTGTCCCTTGCTACATCAATAAATGAGAGGGATAAGAATAAAAGGTGCTGGAAATGGATTATATCGGGTTTGAATGCATCAATTGTTTCCTTGAGGTGTTTATCTAAATCCTTATTTATATATGTTTCTCTGAAACTCTTATCAGAAGAATACCCGTTCTTTACCCCGTAAACAGGAATATTACCTATTCCCCATCTGTAAATTTTCCCATCATATTGCCCCTGTATAGCCGTAAAAATAGCAACTTTATGCTTGTGGGAAAGTGCCTTTGCAAGATTGAAGGTGTAGGTTTCTGTGCCCCATTGGGAATATGGTGGAAATGTATGCACAATAAATAGTATTTTCATTGTTTTCCTCTGTTGGATATGTTTTTTATCAGATTGAGAAATTTTTTATATTGAATATCCCAGGTATAATTTTTTAGAGTTTTTTGATAACCATTTTGCCCTATTTTTTTTGCAAGAGATTTATTCTTCAATAATATCTCTATATATTCAGCGAGCATATGATAATCTCCGAATGGCACAAGATAACCGTTTATACCATCATCAATCACATAAGGAATACCACCAGCATAGGCGCCTATAACAGGCTTCTTATACATCCAGGCTTCAAGGTATGCAATGCCAAATGAATCAACCTCTGAAACCATAACATATACATCTGAAACCGCAAGCACATCCTTTTTATCCCTTTCTGGCATACTCCCCATTAATTTTATGTATCTTTTGATATTATAAGGTATATCTTTATAATATTTTTCAACCTCATTCCTTACTTCTCCTATTAGTATAATGTTTACAGGCACACCCTTTTTTATCAGTAATTCACCTGCTTTTATTAATGTAATAGTCCCTTTTACTCTGGATTGAACGGAAACCTGAAGGACTATATCCCTTTTTATACCATATTTGTTCCTAAATCTTTTCCCATCGCCTCCCTTTATTTCGTCAGGATTTATGCCTGCACCTATTATATAAAATTTATCACTATTTATACCAATTGTTTCAATAATTTTCTTTTCCGCATAAGTATTCCCAATGATATAGTCTGAATTTTCCATAATGTACCTGCCAACAGCGTTGATATGGATATTTTCTTTAACATTACTGTGAGGCAAACCTGTATGTATTAACGGATAATCAATGAAGGGAATCTTTTGTCTTTTTGCAAAGGAGAGGGCAGGATAGATAATAGAATAGTATGGATGTGGACCTGCAATTACTAAATCAAACTTTTCATTAGAAAAATATGCATACATTAAATATTCAGGAGCCCATATAAAGGGATAACCAAAAATACCTTGAAAAAAACTATTTCTAATCCTGCTCAAAGCAAATGCTATATTCTTTTGACCCGGGAAGAATCTCGCTGGATATCTTCTTATCTCTATTCCTTCAATCACCTCTTTCTTTTTCTTAAATCTTGCACCTTCTCCTGTTAATATAGTTTTTGTAAATTGAATATCCGTACATATACTCACAACCCGGATGCCATCTTTTACAAGCCTTCTCATAAATTCAAAGAAATGCCTTTCAGAACCCCCTATTGCAGGATAACATCTTAACGAAATCCATAGGATTTTCATTGTTTATCCCTTAATAATGAAGAATCTTTCCCAATCAATCTTACCTCGTTTACTATTATTCCTTTACCCTCAATCTTTACCTTATAATATTTCTTATTTTCTCTGAAAGATACGGGATATACAAGTGTTTTCCATCCGACGATTCCTGCCTTTTCTCCCAGAAATTTATCCTCCATATATATCTTTACCCTATTATTACCTGAAAGATGTATCTGAAAATATCCATTACTTGCCTTTGGGGATGAAAGATATATCTCAGCATACTCTCCTTCCACTCTTCTATATCTTAAGCCTTCTCCATCAAGCAGGATTGACCAATTATCTCCAAGATAATCATCATTTATTCCAAATAAGATACTGGAAGGAATCTTTTCTGGAAACAATGACTTTCTCCTTTCTGCATAATCTGGAGGATACGGGATAGGCAGGGGAATGCCTTTTGTTTGTGTCAGCATATTTAAATATGCATAGTTTATGCCATATTTTATATCCATATATATCCTTTTTAAGATTGAAGGAACAAACATAAGGAGGGCGGAAAAGAAGGCTTTACATTCTCCTATCGCATCTTTCCAGTAAAATTTTCTTTCCGCCCTTACCTTCAGGATTCTTAAAGAACGAAACAGAATATATCTGAAAGGAAGATATCTAAATATCATTATATAGTTATTTCTTGAAAGGTAAAATTCCCTTAAATAAGGTATTTTTTGGGTTGAACCCCAGAGTTTATGCCACACAACTGCATATGGGTTATTTACAATTCTATAGTCAGTATATCTTCTCATCCTGAATGAAAAATCCGTGTCTTCGTAATACAAAAACAGTCCGGGGTCAAAAAGTCCTATTTTTTTGAATACCTTTCCCCTTACCATCATAGCCCCACCCGTTGCAGCAATCACTTCACTCTCTCTTAAACCCCCTGTATCCACTTTCCCATAATCTCTATCCCTTGAATACATATCAATATTCGTAATAATTCCTGTAGAATTTATTATCCACGGCATATCCATAAGAAGTATCTTGCTACATACAATCCCCACCTTCCTGTCTTTCTCCATTGTGGATAATAGTTCAGAGAGCCAATTTTTGTCTACAACCATATCTGTATTGAGAAATGCAATATACCTTGCACCATTTCTGAGTGCTATATCTATTCCGATATTGCTTCCTTTTGCATATCCAAGGTTTTTTCTATTTCTTACCAGAATAACATCTGGATAGAATTTTTTTACCCATTCCACACTCCCATCCTTTGAGCCGTTATCCACAAATATAATCTGAAAATTCTTATAGGACATATTAAATAGGGAGGTAAACAACGGAGGAAGATACCCTTTCCCATTCCAATTTACAATTACAATATATACGGGAGGCAAACCTATATCCCCTTTTCTATATGCCATTTTCCAGGTATATCTACTCCTCCCCGCTTTTCTTTTGATGTGATACCTCTGACTTCAAACATATAAAGCCTTTCATGATGGTCATACGGAATAATATTCTTATAATCATATATAGCAACACTTAGTGGGTAAACTCCTTCAAATAGTGGAAGCCTTTCAATCCGATAATAGATTCTTCCTTTGCCTTCTACATAAGGAATGTTATAACCCAATTCTGTAGTATTGGGGGCTGATATTACACATCCGTCCTGATGATGTATAGCAATACCAAAAGATGGTTTTTCAATCCTTTTGTGTGCAACGAACTCTATCTCTATAACAAAGGTTTCACCATACTCAAAAACACTATTTTCATTTCCTTTTCCATCCAGAATCCTTACCCGTTTAATCTCCGCTTCTTTATTTCCCCATCTCATACCAAGAAAGTCTTTTTTGTTAGCTTGAGGACGGTTGTGCTCTAAAAATTTTAGATATTCTTCTATGGCTGTATGGGTCTTATCTATTGCCAGAATCTTACCCTTGTCAAGGAATAAAGTTCTATCACAAAATTGCTCTATCTCCCTGAGATTATGGCTGACTATGATTATAGTTTTACCCTTCCTCTTAAAACTCTTCATCTTCTCAAAACTTTTCTTCTTAAACTCCTCATCCCCCACGGAAAGAACCTCATCCACAATAAGTATATCAAAATCTGTATGGATTACGATTGAGAAACCTAATCTTAACCGCATACCTGAAGAGAAATGTTTTATAGGCATATTGGTATATTCTTTAAGCCCTGCAAATTCCAGTATGGACTCAAGATTTTTTCTTATTGTTTTTCGGGGAATCCCGAGAATAGCGCCATTAAGGAATATATTTTCCTCTGCGTTAAGTTCTGAATGAAAACCCACCCCTAATTCTATAATAGCAGAAACCTTACCTGAAACATTTATTATACCCCTATCAGGAAGAAGAATGCCCCCCATAAGTTTCAAGATGGTGGTCTTACCCGCTCCATTTGGGCCTATAATCCCAAATGCTTCGCCTTTATTTACTTCAAATGAAACCCCTTTAAGTGCCCATAATATATTTTCCTGGTTTCGTCTGAACATATTTCCTATAAAATCCCTTAAACTTCCTCTGCCTTTTCTTGAGTATCCTATCCATACATCTTCCAGGCTAACAATAGAATTTTCTTTCATACTATATAATCTTTGCAAAGTATCTCTCCAGATGTGAAAAAACAAGCATGCCGATGGAGGCTATAAACAAAGATAGAAAAATCCCTGCAATTATTGTATCTTTCGGTGGCAAAGCCCCTGCTCCAAGAGAAAATCTGTATAATGGAACAATAGAAGCCATTGGATTTAGATACACTAACCATCTGTGAGATAGCAGAAGTTTTAAAGGATAAAACACCGGGGTTAGAAACATCCAGAGTATAATTAACACCTGAAATATATACTTCACATCCCTGTAATAAAGGTTTGCGACAGAGAGGAGAAGGGCAAGTCCTACAAGAAGTATTATCTGAATAAATAAGATGGGTAATATCCAGAAAATGTGAAACCCTATATGGACTTTATAAAATATAATAAGGATAAAAAAAACACCCAATCCAATGAGAAAATCCACAAGGTTTGAAAAAATGGTGGATAGTGGTAATACCTCCTTTGGAAAATTTGCCTTTGTTATAAGTGTATCATTTAATATCAAAACCTCCGTTGCAGATGTCAATGTGGTTGAGAAAAAAGTCCAGGGGAGGATTCCGCAATAAACAAAAATCGGGTATGGTATGGCTCCTGTGTTAAATTTTGCAAACCGTGAAAACACAAAAGCAAATATAAACATAGTAATAAGTGGCACAACAATAGCCCATGCAACCCCCAAAACTGCCTCTTTATACCGCACTTTCAAATCCTTGATGGTTAACATAAACAAGAGTTCTCTATATTTCCAGGTTCTCTCAAATATTGTTTTCATACCATAATTTATACACTCTTAAATCGCATTTGTCAAGACATTTATGTAATGTATATAATAAAATTAGTGTTGACTTTTTTATCAATGGATAGTAAAATACGGACAGAATGGAATGAACCATAAAAATCGTAAAAAAGGTGATATATATGAAAAAACTTAATTTAGTTTCCGTAATCTGGAAAAAATGGAAGGATACAGCACAAAAGATTGCAGGAGTCCAGATTGATTTGCTCCTTACATTATTCTATTTTCTTATTGTAGGTTCTTTGAATTTTTTTACAAAAATACTGAGCAAGGATATCCTTAAAAAAGGGGATTTTTTTAGTTTATGGATAGAAAAATAAGGAATTTTTATATTCTTGGAATATCCTGTTTCTACCATGATTCAGCAGCAGCCCTTATAAAGAATGGGGAGATTATTGCCGCGGCTCAGGAAGAAAGGTTTACAAGGGTTAAGCACGATGCTTCATTCCCGATAAATGCAATAAATTATTGCTTAAATGAGGCAGATATTCATCCAGAAGATATTGATTATATTGTTTTTTATGAAAATCCATTCTTAAAATTTGAGAGGATTTTATTTACAAATATCGCAACATTTCCCAAAAGTCTCCAGCAATTTCTTCTTGCAACAAAATCATGGATTAAAGAAAAATTATGGGTAGAAAGCATTATAAGGGAAAGACTGGATTATGACGGTGAGGTATTATTTGGGAAACACCATCTTTCTCATATGGCAAGTGCATTTTATACTTCACCATTTAAGAAATCTGCTATTTTAACGATGGATGGGGTAGGTGAGTGGGCAACCGCCAGTTATGGTATTGGAAAAGATAATAAAATAGAGATAATCAAGGAGATGCGCTTTCCCCATTCTCTTGGACTTTTATATAGTGCTTTTACATATTATTTAGGCTTTAAGATAAATAACGGCGAATATAAGGTGATGGGGCTTGCACCTTATGGTAAACCAAGGTATTATGACAGAATAATGAATGAACTTATTGACTTAAAGTCAGATGGAAGCATCCAGTTAAACTTAAAATATTTTGCCTTCCATTATGGTCTCAAAATGATAAATAGAAGATTTGCAGTGCTTTTTGGAGGACCATCAAGAAAACCTGATGAACCATTTACAGAAAGGCATAAAGATATTGCCGCAAGTATTCAGAAGGCAACAGAAACGATTGTCTTAAAGATGGCAGATTATGTTTATCAAGAAACAAAAATAAAAAATCTCTGTCTCGCAGGTGGCGTTGCTCTGAATAGTGTTGCCAATGGAAAATTATTGAAAAAATCCCGCTTTGATAATATTTATGTTCAACCGGCAGCAACAGATGCAGGGGGAGCACTGGGTGCTGCACTATCTGTATGGTATAATACATTGAAGAATAAAAGAATTTATATGGGGCGGGAAAATATATATCTGGGACCTTCTTTTACAGATGAGGAAATAGTATCTGTCTTAAAACAGTATCCTGTTAAATATGAGAAATATACACCTGACCAGCTGGTGAAGAGAACAGCAAAACTGCTTGCAGATGGAAGAATTGTTGGCTGGTTTCAGGGCAGGATGGAATGGGGGCCCAGGGCATTGGGGAATAGAAGTATACTTGCAGACCCCAGAAGAGCGGAAATGAAGGATAAAATAAACAAATATGTAAAACATAGAGAAGCATTCAGGCCATTTGCGCCTGCTGTTCTTTCTGAGTATGCAGAGGAATATTTTGAAATAGAAAATGAAAGCCCCTGGATGTTGTTTACTGTTCCTGTAAAAAAAGAAAAACAGAAAAAGATTCCTGCTGTAGTGCATATTGATGGTAGTGCACGGGTTCAAACGGTATCAGAAAAGGATAATCCATTATTCCATCAATTATTGAAAGAATTTTATAAAATAACAGGAATACCTGTATTACTAAATACTTCATTTAATATTAAAGGACAACCCATTGTGTGTTTTCCTGAAAATGCAATAAATACCTTTTTGAAGACAGGACTTGACATTCTTGTAATCAATAATTATATTTGTAGAAAAGGAGACAAATGAGATTAGGTAAAAAAATTAGATACAGGATTAAAGCAATAAATGGGATGCTGAGACTAAATCGAAGAAGAAAATGGGTAATTATCATAATCCTGTTTCTCATTTTTGGAGGGATTTTGATTTTTCTTATTCAGGTATCTGCTGTTGCCCCGTTTATATATACAATATTTTAACTTAAACAACAGGGTCAGGTCTTGACTTTTGCACTTATTATCTCCCTTATTTCTTTGATATCCTTCCTGATTTTGTATGAACTTTTCATATCTTCTTTTATTTTTTGCGCTGCCCGTGAAATTCCGCTTTCACTTACATTGAATATTTTAGCGATTTCCTTTAATTTTAATGACGACAGGTTGCGTATAAAATATATAGTTATCATTCTGGGTATATTACCTTTTCTTCTTTTTAATAGGTCTGTCTCAGAAACATTATAATATGTACTAATATCTTTTAATATCTCATCTACCGATATTTCCTTTAATAATTTATATGAAGGTATTTCTTTGTTTTCCTTAATTATAGGGATTTTTCCCCTTATTTTATCAACAAATGCATCCGAACCCAGGATTAACGAGGCTTTTAAGTTTTTAAATGGGTTTATTTCCTTCTTTATACCTTCGTTGGTAAATCTGATAAATTTTTTTACCCCATTTTTTCCAAAATAACCCTCCAACCAATCTGTTTTAACTATCTTTTTCTCTCTCTGCCCAATGTATTCACGATAACTTGACCATCTATATTCCTCTGGAAGAGATACCATTGCAGCTTTTACTGGGTTTAAATGAATATATCGTATTAATTCTAATAGATATGTGTCCTTATCTACAATAATTGCTTTAAATCTTCCTTGAAAAAGGTGCCCCACACGATGGTATTTCTTGTTGAAATATACACTATAAGCAGTATTTAAGTTATGCATAAAATGACTGAGATTAGGTTTAGTAGTTTGAATAAATAGATGGTAATGGTTATCCATCAATACATAGGCATAAAGGTAAACATTAAACCTATATAAATCCTCTTCTAAATATTCCAAAAACCTTTTTCTGTCAGTCACCCTTTTGAATATAATATTTTTTTCTATACCCCTTG
>WFRC01000291.1 GCA_015486685.1 Caldifarciminota bacterium | reverse complement strand
TATCCCCAAAAAATTTTCAAGGACAGCCATACCCACCTCTCCTGAACGCTCTATATGGAACTGGACACCATAGATAGGGAGTTTTTTGTGAACAATTGCCTCAACCTCTGTAAATTTTGATGTTGCAAGAATTTCAAATTTATCCTTAATGGATTTTATATCCACATATTCCTGATGACTTTCTGATACTTTAATATATTTTGGCAGACCCTGAAATATTCTATCCTTGTTTAGTATCTCTACTGTAATGGTTTTCTTTAATGGTTTACCTGTATCCTTGATAACTCCACCATAGGCATAAGAGATAATTTGATGCCCGAAGCAGATACCCAGAACAGGAATCTCCACAGATTTTAACCACTGCGCCAGAAATTCTGAATACTCCCCTTTTGCAATAAGATTTTCAGAACCGGAGATGACTGCACCAGAAAAATTATCTTCAGGGATATCCGTATCACCCACTACAATAACCTCATCCACTGCCTTCTTTAGAAAATCCAACAGTGTCTTTATTCTGCTTTTATCCCTGTATGCATTTATTAATAATATCTTCATTTAAGGTCTTAATTTCCAGCCTATATTTATGCTTTTCCTTTAAGCTTTCAAGAATCAGCACAGAATTAAAGAATGCTTTCTTTGTCTCCATATCTCAAATATTCAATTTTTTCATCTTATAATATAACACCCGTTTCCCCCTTTTTCAAGTTATTTTTTGTATATTGGAAGTCCTCCGATGGAAAGGGTATGATCCTAAAATGCCAAAATTTTAATAACCATATCTAAGAAAATGCAGAAAAACACCTGGCTTTCATTAAAATCATAGTTATATTTCAGATATAACTATAAAGGTGAATAATGGCTTTAATATTGGATAAAAGATTAAAGACAGGGTTTATGTGTATGAAGTTGTGAGTTATTGGGATAAGAACAAGAGGTAACCGAGGCAAAAGAGGAAATATTCAGGGAGAAAAGACCCAATAACAGGGGAAATTATTCAAACGAGCAAAAAGGAGTATAACAAGTTTGTAAGGGCTTTAGACTTTGGCAATACCTTCTTTTTGCAGGAGATATTGAAAAGAATAGGGATAACAGAAATTTTGAAAAAAGTATTTCCATATAGGTGTAAGGATATACTAACATTAGTAGAGTTTAAGGTATCAGCAGTTTTACTAATTCTTTTGCCGATTTGGGCAACACGCCCTTGACAATTTGACAATTGTTTTTTTGTTCTTATTTTACTGATATGCCAAGACCATTAAGAATAGATTTCCCTGGCGCATTACATCATGTAATAGTTAAAGGGAATGAAGGTAAAAATATATTTAGAGATGTAAAAGATAAAGAGAATTTTCTTGAAATTTTCTCTGAACTAATTGACCGTGATGGCTTTGTTATGCATGCCTATTGTTTGATGGATAACCATATTCATTCTATTATTGAAACAGGGAATATCCCGCTCTCTCAACTTATGCAGGAAGTGCTTACAAGGTATGTGCAGGAGTTTAATGTAAAATGGAACAGGAGTGGCCATTTGCTTCAAGGGAGACATTCCGCAATTCTTGTAGATAGGGAAAAGTATTTGCTTACTGTTGTTAGATACATCCATCTGAATCCTGTAAATGCAGGGATGGTAAGTATTCCGGAGGATTATAAATGGTCAAGTTATAGGGAATACATAGGGGAAGCAAGGTTTATCTCTCCTGAACTTGTTCTTTCGTATTTTTCAAATATAGAAGATTTTAGAAGGTTTACAATGGAAGGATTAAAAAAAGAACCACCAGAATTCCATAAGGTTCAAGATTTTCTTGCGTATGGCACCAAAACATTTATGAAGAATATTCTTAAAAAAAGACATAAAGAAAGAAGAAAGATAAGAAAGGAAAAAATAGATAAAGATGTAATATCTCGATTCTTAGAGGAACATTATGGTATTACAAGAGGAAAAATAAAGAAATATTCAAGGGAAGAGTACAGAAAAGCCGCATGTTTTATTCTTAGAGATAGGGCACATCTTACATGGAAACAAATAGGGAATACATTAAAGGTTTCGTCTTCCGGAGCAAATAGACTTTACAAAAGGGAGATAAAGAAGAAAAAAAACTTTTTGGAAACATTTGATATTTGGTGGATAAGCAGTGAAAAAAAATAAAATGAATTGTCAATTGTCAATGCCTGACCCCTATTTTTTGGTGATTATTGTTTTGCTTGCGGGATGTGGAGGAAAAAAGGAAATAGAGAAACCTACTCCTTTGCCTGATTATCGTTTTCTTGAGGTTATTTCAAAGGATAGTATCACCAGAGGAGACCTTGCATATTTATTTACTGTTGTATTCCAGGGAAGGGGAAATGAAATCAATTTTGTTGTGAAAAATAGGCTTATGCAAAGGTTTCCTGATGGCAAATTTTATCCTCACGACACCGTAAAAAGATTCCAGTTTGCAATTCTTTTGACAAGAATACTTTTTAACCAATCAAATATGCCTTTGCCCGATAGCATTCCAAAAATAACCGATGTCGGTTATACATATTTTGCAAGAAGAGCTATACAATTGGTAGTTTCACTAAATTTGATGAAACTTCACGGGGGCAAGTTTTTTCCTGATATGCCGCTCACAGGCGCAGATGCGCTTTTTGGTATGAAGCAGTTGAAGGAGATAGTGAAATGACAGATTTTCAGCAATGTGTATTGCAGGAGGAGATTCCGTCTTCGTTTGTTCCATTTTTGGAAAGCAGGGGTATCCAGAGCTGTTCAGCACTCTTCAAATTGCTTCACCCCGACATTGACCACCTATATTCTCCATTTGGAATGAAGGATATGCATAGGGCTATTGTGAGATTAAAAAAGGCGATTTCTTCCAATGAAAAAATTCTGATTTACGGAGATTATGATGTTGATGGCATTACATCTGTAGCACTAATGTTAAAAATGTTGAAAAAATTGGGTAATAATGCACTCTATTATATTCCAAATAGGCTTGAAGATGGATATGGGATGAGTATTGAAGGGGTGAGATATGCGAAAGAGAAAGGGGTTAAACTTATTATTACTGTCGATTGTGGTATAAGCGCAGCAGATGAGATAAAGTATGCCGATGAATTAGGTATGGATGTAATTGTTACAGACCATCATAAGGTTTCAGAAAAACTACCCCCTGCGTATGCGGTACTAAATCCTCATAGACAGGATGATAATTATCCATTTAAGGAATTAGCAGGTGTTGGGGTTGCATTCAAACTCCTTCAGGGACTTTATGAAGGAACAGATATGAAAACATTGTTGTGGAATTTGGACCTTGTTGCACTTGGGACATTGGCAGATGCAGTAAGTTTAAGGGATGAAAACCGCATTTTTGCAAAATTCGGTATGAGGATACTAAAAAAGGGAACAAATGCAGGAATTTATGCATTGAAGGATGTTGCAGGGGCATTAGGGAAAAAGATAACAGAACATCTGGTAGGGTTTTATCTGGCACCTCGATTGAATGCATCAGGCAGGATGGGAAACGCAGATAAAGGATTGGAACTTTTAATGACAGGTAGACCCGACAAGGCAAAAAGATTATCAAAAGATATTGAGATGTTAAATATTAAAAGGAAAGATATTCAGAATAGAATGACAGCAGAGGCGATAAAGATGGCTAAGATAAATGGGAAAGTAGTAAATGTAGTATTTTCTTCCCGTTGGCACAGAGGGGTAATGGGCATTGTGGCAGCAAGGCTTTCAGAAAAGTTTAACGAGCCGTTTATTGTTATGACTGCTGGGAAAAATGGTGAAGTATCAGGCTCAGGTAGAAGTGTGAAGTATATAGATATTGTTGATGTGTTGAAGGAGTGTGATGATTTATTAATCTCTTATGGAGGGCATAGTCAGGCTTGCGGCGTCTCTTTAGAAAAAGATAGACTTCCTGAATTTACGGAAAGGTTCACCACCATTATTAAAACAAAATTAAGGAATGAGAAGGTTCGTAAAACATATAAGGTAGACAGCGAAATTTCCTTAGATGTTATTGATAACAAATTTTTAGATACACTTGACATACTCTCTCCATTTGGCATAGGATTTACTTCTCCCATCTTTCTCGTACCGGATGTAAAGATTTGTAGAAATAAGGGTTGGTATGCCTGTCAGGGAAACAAAAGGATAAAAATAGATGTATTTCGTTTTAATGATATATCTCAGAATGAAAGGGTTAATATAATTGGAAATGTTGGGATTGATGTAAAAACTGGTGACCCCATATTTAGATTAATGGATTTTCTTTTCCAGATATGATAATACTTCTTCCCTGTTTTTATTAAATCTTAAATAGAGCCCTCTATAATTTTCAAGTCTTGTTGTGGTTAAAAATGGGGATAAAAGCACACCATTTTTATCAGGATAAAATGAACGCACATCTGCCCATTTTTTTTTGATTGTATAGAAGGTTTTTTTGACAACTATGCCTTCATCACTTAATATGTAATGTGTTATTGTAAAATATGGAAATAGCGAAAGTCCAAGAAGGATTATGCTCAAAATACCAAAAACAGTGCCCCAGATAATAGATAGAAAAATAGAAAATATCAAAATGAATAATCCTACTCCAACTGCCTTTTTTGGCTCTTCCCTTGCAGGGAAAGATTCCCATTCCATTACTTAAACTTTTCTTTTAATATTTTGTATGCCTCATCTAAAGAAATAGGCACCACTTTTGTATCAGAGATAACAGGCATAAAATTTGTATCACCGTTCCATCTGGGAACAATGTGAATATGAAGGTGCGATTCAAAACCTGCACCTGCCACCCTCCCAAGATTCATACCTACATTAAAACCATCGGGGTGCATTGTTTGTTTTAATACGCCGATACTTTCCTGCGCGAATTTCCCCATTTCTAATAATTCTTCTTCCCGAAGTTTTTGCATATCTCCTATATGTCTGTATGGTGCGACCATTAAATGCCCATTATTGTAAGGGTATATATTCATCATAACAAACGAAAACTTCCCTCTTTTCAAAATATAATTTTCTCTATCTTTATTTTCCTGAGTTTTTTTGCAAAATATACATCCCTCTTCCTCTGTATGAAGTATATATTTTGACCTCCAGGGCGCCCATAATTTATCCATATTCCTCCTAAAATAATTTATTTTGTTTTTGCTTTATCTGGTGTTCCTGCCCTATTAAGGCATTCACCTTCCCATAAACTCCATCGTACCCCGGTTGGATATCTACTTTTTCCTGCCTTATATTTATTATTGCACTTGCGAGTTTCTTATCCATATACCTGTTTAAATCTTCACTCTTCGCATTAATCACGATTTCAAATTCATTTCCAAAAATGTCTATCAGCCTTTTATACTCTTTTTGAACGGCTTTGCTCGTCTTCCCAAAATTGAGCACTTCTCCAATAAGTTCACTCATCGGAACAAGTCTTTTATATGGTATTTTTTTAGCATCCTTGTATCCCTCTTCTCTGTCTGAAAGGTCATCTACACGATGGAGTACGCCAATTGTAAGGGGTTTACCACAAACAGGGCAGATATTATTCAACTTTTTTGCCTCTCTCGGGTGCAGGGTTACATTACAATTCCTGTGCCCATCATAATGGTATTTTCCTTCTTCAGGAAAAAACTCTACTGTAAATGCAAATCTTTCCCTATCTCTGTGTTTCAGTATATCAAGAAGCGAAAAGTAATCTATGGGTTGTGTAAACGCATTCGCTTCTCTGCCGATATTCGCGGGAGAATGTGCATCTGAGTTTGATACAAGCGTATATTTATCAAGTGTAGACAGCCTCCAATTCATTGGTGGGTCGCTTGAAAGTCCTGTTTCAAGGGCATATATCTTTTCCGTATATTCACCAAATGCCTCTTCTATGCTGTCAAATCCGGATTTTGAGCCAAAAAGTCCAAACCATGGTGTCCATATATGCGCAGGTATTAAAATTGCATCAGGGTATACATCAAATAATAAGCGGGCAAGATTTTTAAGAGATGTAGTGAGAATAGGCCTTCCATCTGCCTCTAATTTCCCGTATTTTCTAATAGCCTTATTAAATTCTTTTGCAATTTCCAGTTCAGGCAGCATTATAACCGAGTGCACCTTCCTGAGTTTTCCTCCCTGACTATAGATATTATTTACTTCAACGGAAAGGATAAAATCAAGTCCTTTGTATGTGTAAATCCCCTTATCCTTATATTCCAACTTTTCAGAGAGTTCCTGAAACCACACAGGATGGGTGAAATCTCCCGTGGCAATAAGTGAAATTCCCTTTGCCGTAGCACCTTTTACTATTGCATCAAGGTCAAAGTCTTTGCTTGTTGCACGGGAATATTTTGTATGTATATGAAAATCTGCTATATACAATTTTTTCATATAAAAAACATAAGAATAAAATCGGAAAAGTCAACAAATTTTTTAAATTTCCGAAGAAACATAGAAATGTAGTTGCAAATCTGCAAATTTTGATTAATATAGGGATATAGGAAAATGGAAATGTGGGTTGTAAAGATGCAAAATACACAAGTCACGCTTTCATATCTTGGAACTAAATTTTAAACAAAGGAGGTAGAATGAGATTTTTTTTAGTTATTACTGCTTTGCTTATAGCAGGATGCTCAACGACATTTGACCAGATGAAGGAAGCCCAAAAATCAAAATCTATCGTTGTTTTGCAAACCAATATGGGTGAAATTCAATTTGCGTTATTTGAGAAGTATGCTCCAAAAAATACAGGAAATATAAAGAAACTGGTTAAGGATGGTTTTTACAATGGGGTAACATTCCATAGGGTTATTCCTAATTTTGTAATTCAGGGAGGTGACCCACTTTCAAAGGACGATAATCCGTTAAATGACGGCACAGGCGGCCCCGGTTACTATATTCAAGATGAGATTTCTCCCGCATTGAAACATCTTGAAGGTACAGTGGCAATGGCGAATGCAGGCCCAAATACAAATGGTAGCCAGTTTTATATTTGCTGTCAGCCACTTCCAAACCTCGATGGCAAATATACTATCATAGGGCAGGTAATTAAGGGTATGGATATTGTTCATAAAATAGAAAATGTGCCTACCGATAAAAGGAATAGACCTCTCAAAAATGTTGTTATAGAAAAGTGCTATTTGATTGAAAAGAAATAGAAGTTAGAATTTGTACCCAATCAGGAATATAATCTTCCGAGAATTATACATTATCTGGTCGTTGATTCCCGTTATTTTGTTTCCTGTATCGTCTTCTGCTGATGCAGGGTCATCTCCATACCATTTTTGGGTCTGATATCCTGCTGTAATTACTTTTGTAAAATTCAGATTAATTTTGGCATACCAATTTAGATTGCTTCCTGGATGGGGTATTTTTATGAGAGCATTGATATTAGTTGTGAATGAATTCCCGTTGCAATTCCCTTCTCCTATTTTATTTCTGAGAATGTGGTCATCAAAATCTTTTGCCAATGCATAGGGGGATAATTCATATTCTCCGTTAATGGTTATATCTGGCGAAACCGCTATCGCTCCTGCAAAGCCAAAATATGGTATGTAATATGAGACATTGTAATTTAAGACATTAACACCCGCATATTCATCGTAATATATATGGTGATAGGTACTATCCAGAAGCCACCCGGATATCCCAAAAATTTTGTAGGAAAAGCCTGTATACTTATATCCTAATATGCCTGACAATTGGAATTTTGGAGATATGCGAAATTTAAAGCGTTGATTAGCATCTATAATGGCGGCGTTTAATTTAGCCCTGGATTCTGTATAACTGAATTTTATCCTATCTCCCCCTGGTGAAGGAAAAGTAAACCAATCCGAATCCAGCATATTATTGTTGGGATTACCAATGCTTTTGTGTATATTCAAATTAAACGATAGGGTTGCGTTTTGCCATAATTTTGTATTAAGCCTTGCGTTGATACCTGCTACAAGGATGTCCAATGGAAACTCAAGCTCACTTTCGATTGTAAGACCTGTATCACTTTCAGGAATATATCCATTTACAAGAATATGATACTTTGTAGAACCAAACATCTTTCCGATATCTCCATTTATAGAGAGATTTATCCTTTTTTCTGATGAAATGAGCCCCAGAGGAATTGATATTATGGTAAATATAAATAAAAATACGGGATGGATTTTCATACTTCTATTATAAAATTTTTTTTATCAATGTCAAGCAAAATTTCCCGCAGTATTAGGGGACAAACATTAACGAAAAGCCAACTGTTGACCACTGCCAAAACACCAGGGAAGGGTATCCCCTGTCATACTAAAACCCATTTTCAGCATCTCTTTTTGAAAAGAAAACTGTCATACTGTCAAACCCCGTCCCCTTATTTTAGAAGAAAAAATCAAGAAAAAAATTCGTTAAGCGTAAAGCGTTAGGCGTTAATCGTAATAACAACGCTTATTTTATCCAACATCCAATATCTTCTATCTCCTTACGCTTTACGCCTCACGCTTCACGTTCTTTTCTCTTTCGTTTTTCACGAGTCACCATCACGAACACGTTTGTTAATCCTTTACCCATTCACCCATCTACTCATTCACTAATCTTTTCTTAACCTAAACCTCAACCTTAACCTGTCTTTTTCACTCTGCCAGCATTTTCCCTATATCCATATATTCTTTTAATCCATCTCCCAGCATTGTTTGCAGCACCTTCGCATCCCTGAAAAACCTCTCTATTGGATAGTCTCTGGTGTATCCATATCCTCCATATATCTGGACACCTTTATCTGCCACATACATCACACCGTTCCCTGCAATTGCATTCACAAGGGATGCCTCAGTATCTGTAATAGGTTCTTCTAAATTATACAGGACTGCTTTTAATACCATTTTCCACCCTTCCATCCTTCCTAACATCTCCTGCACCATACCAAATGAACCTATGGGCTTCCCAAACTGCACCCTCTGTTTTGCATATCCTACGGCATCATCTTTTACCCTTTCAATAATTCCCAGAGATACCCCACCGATGAGTAATTTCAAAAGATTTATGGAATTCATATCCCCTATTTCAAATACAGGTTTTCCTACAATCTTACCTTTACATATTCCTGATGCATTTAATCCCAACATTGTATTACTTATAGGTTGAATTCCATTTCTGTCATAGACCTCTATTTCGTCTTCCTTGTGTATTAAGACCCTATCTGCATATTCCCCATTTATGATAAAATTATCGTTGAATACATCGGGAACAGATATACCTGTAATTTTTCTTCCTGTAAGAAAATCTTCTTCTATCTTATTCCCTTTTGAAAGTATATAATTCGCCAGGTTCTGAACCCCTACTGAAATAGAGAGGGAAGGGCTGCTTTTTGAAATCTCTTCCAACAAAATAATCAATGCCCTCATCCCCATATCTACACCGCCCTGAGATTCAGGCACTAAAAGGGATAAAACGCCAAGAGATGCAATGGACTGAAACATTTCCTCAGGGAATTTTCCTTTAATTTCAAATGCCTGGGCATCGGGTTCTATTTTATCCTGAACAAATCTCCTTAAATCCTTCTGTAATAATTTTTCTTCTTCTGCTAATCCCATCCTGACCATTTTACCTTATCTCCTTTCCTTTTTGGTATTGGTGGATTATAAATAGGATATCCCACAGGAATAAATGCCTGAAGGCGTTTACCCTTGACCCCTAAAATCCTATTTATTTCTTCTTCCATCCATACAGGCCCTGTCATCCAGCAACTTGCCAATCCTCTTTCGTAAGCAATCAGCAAAATATTATAGATGGCAGCTGCAACAGTTTGTATATCTGTTAGCTCTCCTTCAACAGTCTTTTCCCTGTATGCACAAATTATGACAGGGGCATTACCCAGGGTGTAGAAGAATTGCCTTGTCTCTTTGATGATTTTTTCTTTACCCTTAAAAATTTTTTCAACATCGCTCTTTACATACTTTTCGTATGCTTCCCTGCTGATTGCTCGCATCTTTTCCAGATATTCACCACTTACAACAACAAAATACCAGTTCTGAAAGTTCATTCCAGAAGGTGCCCACAGGGCATCTTGAAGTATACCTTCCAATAAATCCCGCGGTACAGGCTTATCACTAAACCTTCTATGGCATCTTCTACCCTTTATTGTATCAAGAAGTTCTACAATGCCCTCCTATTACCCTGGCTGATGGATGCCTTCCCCATTTTCAATCTATTTTCTCCAGCACAGTTAAAAATCTTTTTGTTTCTTTTACATCGTGGACACGAAAGATACTCGCACCGCCATAAATTCCAGCAGAAACAGCAGCCAGACTTCCTTCTAATCTTTCTTCCTTGTCAAGTCCTGTAATACCACCGATGAATGATTTTCTTGAGGCACCAATGAGTATAGGCCTCTTGAATGTAGTAAATGTTTTGATATTCCTAAGAATATCAATATTATCTTCTAATCTTTTGCCAAAACCAATACCGGGGTCTATCACAATATTCTCATAATTTATGGCACAATCTTGCGCAAATGCCAATCTTTCTGTGAAAAAATTAAAAATTTCACCGATTACATCCTGATATGTGGGGTTTTTTTGCATATTTTTTGGTGTTCCTAACATATGCATAAGTATATACCCCACATTATTTTTTGCAACCAGAGGGGCAAGTTTTTTATCGAATCTCAGCCCCGATATGTCATTCACAATTACGGCACCTGCATCTATTGCCTCCTTCGCTACCCTGCTTTTATATGTATCAATGGAAATAGGGATATTGAACCCTTCCAATCTTTCTATTACGGGTATAACCCTTTTTAATTCTGTTGCTATTGTAATGGGTTCTGCACCTGGTCTTGAAGATTCTCCTCCAATATCAATGATATCCGCACCATCCTCTTTCATCTGATACGCCTTTTCTATTGCTCTATCTACATTAATGTATTTACCACCATCATAAAAAGAATCGGGTGTCACATTCAGGATACCCATAATCAAGGGGCTGGTTATATCAAGTGTTTTGCCCTTAATTGTCCACCTGTTACTATCAGTCTTGAAAAAATTACGGATATAGGACGAAATCCCAGATAGACCAAATGGTTGTCCTTTCAGGGCATCAGCAATCTTCAAAAGTTCACTTTTTGTGCCCGCAAGGAGCATATCGGACTTTTTCTTTTTGCCTGTAATCACATCCCGATGAACAGCCGCATCTGTGCCTTTTGAGAGTGCTGTCTGTTTTATAATATTTGCTTCACCCGGATTTACCCCATCAATCTTTAACACATAGAAAAACATCTTATCCCTCAGAAGAGGAATTACTTCTTTATCCACCCCTATCTCTCTTAGATATTTTTCAGCATCCTTAAAATTTCTGAAGTCTATAATCTTAATATTATGCATATCCTATGTTAATAAAAATTTCCTTATAGTCAACAAAAAAACTTCGTAAATTTGATTTTTTTCTTCAAAACCTCACATTTACCCTCAGAAGCACTGTTCCCACCAGACACTCATCACCTACATATACAATTTCATTATTGCATAGAGAGGAATAATTTTCAGGTTTTTATCCTTCCTGAAATTTTCATTAGAAAATACCACTCCGTATGGGATTATCTTCTCTTCTATAAATATTTTTATACTATTGGAACGCCAGTTTCTGCCTGACTTAACTTCTATTGGTATTATGTTTTCATTAATGGTATCTACATAATCTACCTCTGCATTTCTTCTTTTCCTATACTTCTCACCATCTTTTTCTACAATTATTTTTTCTCTTACCCAGTAGTATAAATTTTTTTTGTTAAATGGATTGGAATAGGCAAGCATCTCTATCCCCGTAAAGTTTTCGGCAATACTACCCCTTGCGACGATGCTTTTCCGAGGGTTTAAAAACCATTTATCCCTATTCTCTCCCATTAATGTTTGTGATAACCCTACATCCATAAATATTACCTTAAACCTTTTGTAATTCATCTCTGCTCCAAGAGGAATTCCATTGGCAGAGGTGTGAAATACCTTATGCACAATACCTGCTTTTGTAAGAAGTTCTAATGCACCTTTTATTTCTCTTATCTTCAAGTATTCATCTATCTTGCTAAATACAAATTTTTCACCTACATGAACAGGAATTGATTCAAATACCTTTTCAACATACTTAATGCCCTTTTTTTTAGCGTATTTATGAAAATCCTGCGTGAATGTTGATACTATATCTTCTTGAACATTTTTCACCAATGTAAAGTCCCCGTTTCCTTCAATATACGCTTTTACTGCTTCTGGCATTCCTCCCGTTGCAAGATATTCTCCCATAAGTTCTATTAATTCATTATGTATAGGTTCATCAATCGGAGCATTTTCGCTATTATCTAAAATCATCTCAATATACCCTTTTTTTCCTCTCGCCACAAGAAATTCGTAAAAACTCATTGGATATAAATATAGACTTCTTATCCTTCCCACTGGAATACCAATTTCTTCAACGGTAAATTCCAGAAGAGACCCTGCACCAATTATGAATAATTCCGGTTTCTTTTCATAAAAATATCTCATTGAAATTAAGGCATCAGGGCACTCCTGAATTTCATCAAAAAATATCAGGGTTTTTTTATTGACAGGAATATCATATCTGGCTGATATAAATTTTATAACCCTATCAGGGTCATAATTTCTATTAAACAATTTGCACGCTTCTCTTTCGTATTCAAAATTTATCTCTACAAAATAGGAAAAATGCTTTTTTCCAAATTCTCTTACCAGATATGTTTTCCCTGTTTGTCTTGCTCCTCTTATTATTAAAGGCTTCCTGGCCTTCCCATTTTTCCATTTAACAAGATATTCCATTGCTATTCTATTCATCATTCCTCCATATTTTTTGTATAATTATAAACATTTTTGTCAAAAAAGTCAAGGGTTTATTTTGATTTTTTGTCAAAAAAGACAGGGATTGGTATGTAAGTTTTGTTAAGAATTAAGGGACGGGGGTTGCAAACTCCCAAATTTGAATTATTCAGCGGGGTCAGTCAAAACGAAAGCCGTTGGCAGAAATACGCTTACCGCCAACCGCTAACCGCATTGTTATTGCGAGCGACCAACGGGAGCGTGGCAATCTCACAGGTGGGGAGGAGTATTTTGGAGTGCATTCACCGTGTGAATGCGTTGTTGTCTGCTGTTTTTACAATTAACGAATTACGATTGACGAGATAATTCCGCATCCCGCATTATTCTGGTCGTTACTATCGGCTAACTGCTACCTTCCTCATCTACTTGAACTAAAAATATCTCCGTCCCCAGATATATAATAACATCAATAGGTATACAATAGAAACGGGGGGAATAAGCAATTTATAGATACCAGAAAATTTTGCCTTAAAATAGTTCCTTGTTAGTATCAAGCAGAGATGGGCGGGAGATAAAAGCACCCCGGCAAATCCACTTGTATATGCAATCAGAATATATACCATATTTGGTGAATGAGGATTTATAAAGGGGAGTAAGAGCGGAAAAGAAATCGCTACATACGCTTGATTAACACCCGTAAGAAGTCCCACAAAAAATGGGACAATAAACAGGACAAAAAGTTTATAGACATAGGGATTGCTTTGTGGTATAGATAATTTTAATGCAGACGAGTCTAATAATACCTGTTTAAATATCATTACTGTAAGTATCAGTAAAATCGTTTTATACATAAAACTCGCTTTTAATATCCTTTTCAAAGAGGATTTTCTAAAATAGGAGTATATAATCAAAATGAAACAGGTTAATAGCATAGAGTAAAATATATCCCATTTTAAGATTGTTGAAAGAATTATTACAAGACCTATTGGAGAAAAAGTGAGGAGTAAAATTCCTGCATACCTTGCGTTGAAATTTTCACCTGTGCCTTCTTTTATATTTACAATCCTCATACTCCACAAGATACCTATAATGATGGCTGATATCGTCATAGGATATTGGAATCCTGAAATTTTCAATATAGGGATACCAAGTACGGCTGAGGCAACAATAAGTCCAGGATAAAGGGGCCAGAAATATTCCCAGATATGCCTGAACCAGAAGTTCAGGAATGTTTTTTCTTCTGGATTAAGTGAGGTATTTTTTGTTACCTCGTCAACGATAGGGGCAGATACCAGTGCCCCGCCGGGCATTGGCAGCAATCCAATAATTGCAGGTGGAACGGCGATGGAGAAAAACCTATTTGGGATAATCTTCTGGATACCTTCTGCCAATAGCTCGAGCACACCGAGCTCTTTGAATTCACTTGCAAGTAAAAGTACGAGATAAACAATGCCTGTTACCCTTAATGTCTTAATGGAAAATCCACCAATAAGAAAAGAATGCATAAAAGCGGCGGGACTCATCCTGAATAAGAGGGCAACAAGAAATGCACCGGAGAGAAAAACAATCCACAGGTCAAATCTGAGTCTAATGAGTATAATCAAAAATATAACCAATAATAATATATATAATGTGTTCATATCACCTTATATACTGAATATATCTTATAATGCAAATTAAAAACTTGATTTTTTTTAGATGTATTTTTATACTCTTGATATGAGGAAAAAATGTCTTTATTTTTATATTATATTCTTTGCGGTAATTTTATATCTAAGTATAGATATTCTGAATGATAACAGAATCTTTTCCAGCATTAGCAGAGATATTGTTCAGAATGAGAGTAACCCTATAAAAAAGGCAATCTTAATAAACAATTGGGCACACAAAAATATCAAACTTACACCTCATAAAATACCAAATATTATCCAGACCCCAAAGTTCATTCTTCGCAAAGGAGGTGTTTGTGGAAGTTTTGCCAAGATTACTGCCGTTTTAATGAGAGAACAGGGTATACCTGCGAGATTACTTTTTATATATTACAGAGGAGTTCCGACGCATGTAATTACAGAGGCTTACATAAAAGGTAAATGGAGGGTATTTGACCCCGATTTTGGATATATATATTTTGGGAAGGATTCTTTACCTGAAACGGCTGATGACATTGTGAAAAATCCTGATATTATGAAAAGGGTTATTGACGCGAAGGACTATCCAGATAGATATATTTTAAGGGATGTGCGAAGAACAAATTGGACAAAGATACCTGGTGGAAATGTATTATATAAATTTCTGAAAAAAAGGATAGGCAAAAGGACAGATTGGATATGCATTAATGTAATCACTTTAAGGCCAAAGATACTATCTCTGGATATCCTTATGCTTTTCTTTATACTTTCAATTATTGTTTGTTATATAAAAATATCCCGTAATAAATTTAAAAAAACTTAAATTATCCCTTGACTTTTTCATAATCATTGTTAAATAGATAGCGTTGGGCCGTTAGCTCAGCAGGTAGAGCACCGGCCTTTTAAGCCGGGTGTCGCAGGTTCGATTCCTGCACGGCTCATTTTTAAAAAAAGGAGGTAAAATGATAAAGAAATTTATTGTAGGATTGACTTTGTTAAGTATGACATCATTTGCTTATCCTTCTATATATACAGGTAGTGGAGGACTTACTGTGATGAGTGCAAGAACACTCCCGTTTGCCAACCTTGGTATAAATATCGGTATATTTTATTCCCGTGAGCAATATCACGACAGAATTGCAATAAGTCATTATCCTGTGTATCATCACTATGGTATTGGAAAATTTGGGATGAATTACGGAGTTATAGATAACCTTGAAATATATGGAGGTGGAACATTCTACGGCAACTATGACGAACAAAATGATGAAACCGCATCAGGTGAACGGGTCGATATGTATATATTAGGGAGTAAGGATGTATATGGGGGAGTAAAATTCTGGATTCCTGTAATTAATGATACTACAAAGATGCCCCTTGTATGGCTTATAGGTAGCAATATATATGGAACCACAACTGTAATGAGGTTGAATGATGATGATTCTACTTACATTCGTGGATTTATGCCATATTTTGAACACCACTATGATATTGGTGCTGATTTTCT
>WFRC01000290.1 GCA_015486685.1 Caldifarciminota bacterium | reverse complement strand
TCTATAACGAATGTATTAGTTTCATTTACACATATTACAAGAAAGGTTGAATTTGCAAGGGCATTCCCTTCAGCAGTTGTCCACGATTTTTTCAATATCCTATCTGTGCTGGTATTTTTCCCTCTGGAACTTATGTTTCACCCTATTCAAAAAACCTCATTTTTGCTTACCAAAATTTTCAGTGGTGGTAGGGTTGGCGCAACATTCCACAGCCCTCTTAAAATGGTTGTTGAACCGGGGGTTAAACTATTCTTATTTATTACACACAAGCACTATGTAATCTTATTAATTATTGCATTTGTTATTATTGTATACGCATTAAAATTATTTGTTGATATAATAAGAAAATTTGCTACTGAAAAATTCGAACTTATCATTGATAAATATCTTTTCAAAAATGATGGATATGCATTTCTGATAGGTCTTTTACTTACATCCATAGTCCAATCAAGTTCTGTTACCACCTCTATTGTGGTACCACTCGCAGGTGCAGGGTTGTTGGATGTAAGGAGGATTTTTCCTTATACATTGGGTGCAAATGTGGGCACCACATTAACAGCTCTTATGGCATCACTTGTTACAGGTTCACTTGCAAGTGTTCAGGTAGCATTTTGTCATCTAACATTTAATATATTTGGCATATTTGTATGGTATCCCTTAAAGATTGTTCCTATAACACTTGCACGAAAATTTGGGCATCTGGTGGCTGAGAAAAAATATCTTGCGGTTGTATATATTTTTGTTATATTTTTTCTTATTCCTTTATTAACAATATTTCTTTCAAGGAGGTAAACTATGATAATAGATGATTTGTGGCAAACATCAAGAATTATGAAACTTGCAACAAAGGAAGTTGTAGATATGCTTCTTCTCGCACAACATATGTTCATAGATGGTATAAGTGTGATTGTTGACCAGAAAAGTGTAAAGGAGGATATTTACCAGAGAGATAGGGAATTAAATGCGAAGCAAATAGATGTGAGGAAAAAGATGCTTGAGCACCTTGCTCTAAATCCTGGCAAAGACCTTGTAGCAAGTCTTGTCCTGATTATTATCGTTACAGATATTGAAAGGATAGGCGATTACGCCAAGAATTTGATGGAACTCGCTTACCTATATTCAGAACCACTAAAAGGGGAATACATTGATTTTATTCAGGAAGGTAAAGAAAAAACCCTGAAGATGTTTGAGAATACAATCCAATCCTATGTTAAATGTGACCCTGATATTGCGAAGGGCATAATGGAAGAGCAGGCATTATTTGCTACCGAATGTCAGGAAATGCTTGAAAAGATGATTCAGGACGGAGATATAACAGTAAAAGAGGGTATCATATATGCACTTCTCATAAGGTATCTTAAAAGAGTGGGTGCACATCTAAAAAATATTGCATCCAGTATCGTAAATCCATTTCATAGATTGGGATATAAACCGGAAGAATAAAAAATATGGTAATAGTAAGAATAAATTAGGGGATGGATAGGGTATAATAAGTAATAAGTGGGAACTAAGAAGTGAGAAGTAGAAAAGAGCGTTAAAAGTTGAAAGTTAAAGGTTGAAGGTTAAAAGGGAGAAAGAACTGTTGAAAGTTGAAAGTTAAAGGTTGAAAATTGCAGGCTAAAAAATGTAAATGGGAATAGGGAGGCTTTTTCTTTAATTTTTTACCTTTAACATTTAACCTTTTACCTTTTAATTCATTGGGGTCAGTCATTATCAATTATCATTTTTTTGACATCATTAAAATCGTAAAACATAAATTGTGAAGCGTGAAATGTTAAAAACGACGCAACAATATCAAATATATTATCGGGATTTGGAAAACCTTCTCTGTCGGGCAAATACATATACATAGGCCTACCCCTACATTTGCCAATATCTTTTTGCTATAAACTATCAGCCAATCTTTTCTTTAACCTGAACCTGTTTCCGTTGTTTCCTTTTTTTCTTCTTCCTTTACAGGGAACAATTCAGGTAAATTTCTGAGTTTTTGTTCAATCTCGTTTGCAACATCAGGATTGTTTTCTAAGAATATTCTTACATTCTCTTTGCCCTGCCCAAGTCTTGTATCACCATAGGTAAACCAGGTGCCTGACTTTTTTATCAAACCCTCTTTAACACCAAGGTCAATGAGTTCTCCCTCTTTTGATATACCCTTACCATAGATGATGTCAAAATTTGCAGACTTAAATGGAGGAGCGAGTTTATTTTTTACTACCTTTACCTTAGCATTTAGACCTATACTCTCTTCACCTTTCTTGATTGTTCCTATTTTTGAAATCTGCATCCTCACAGAACAGTGGAATTTCAAAGCAAGTCCACCAGGTGTTGTTAAAGGACTTCCGAACATCACTCCAATCTTATATCTTACCTGATTTATGAATACAGCACAGGTTGACGATTTACTGACTACCCCTGTTAATTTCCTTAACGCCTGAGACATCAGTCTTGCCTGAAGTCCTACATGAGAATCACCCATATCTCCTTCTATTTCAACTCTGGGAACAAGGGCAGCGACAGAATCAACGACAACAACATCAATCGCACCACTTCGGACAAGCATTTCTGCTACCTCAAGTGCCTGCTCTGCTGTATCGGGTTGTGATATTAAGAGGTTTTCAACATCTACACCCATTGCAGATGCATAAATAGGGTCAAGGGCATGCTCTACATCAATAAATGCGGCATTGCCTCCCGCTTTTTGTGCCTCTGCAATAATATGTAATGCCAGTGTTGTTTTTCCTGAAGATTCTTGCCCAAATATCTCAATTATTCTACCTCTTGGAACGCCACCAATACCCAGAGCGGCATCAAGAGAGATAGAACCTGTTGATATTACATCGACAGGAATAACTTCATTGCTCCCCAATTTCATCACAGTGCCTTTGCCAAACTGCTTTTCAATCTGTTTTAGTGCATCATCTAAAGCCCTTTCCTTCTTTTCATTCATATTATTACCTCCTTTATTTCGTTTATCTCATTTGTTTCGTTATTTGCTTGTGGCGTGTATTTGCTGCGCTTTATTACACTGCGTTGTATATTTGCTTCGCGTATATTTGCCTTCGGCGTTATTTGTTGTAACCTTTTAACCTTTTACATTTAACATTGAACTATACCCTAATCTGTATCACCATTCTTAGTAAAATAATCGGGATCAGGAAATCCCTCCTACATCAATCTGGCAAATATCTTTTTAGCGGTCAGCGGTAGGCGGATAGCGGTTAGCGTCTTCATTCCTTTCAACTTTTAACTTTCAACTTTCAACATTATCTCCGTATCACCATATCATCGTATCACCGTTCTTGGTGTTATAATCGGGATTAGGAAATCCCTCCTACATATCTATACCCCATACCCCATTAACCATACCCTAATATCGCCTTCAACTTTTAACAGAATTTTTTTTTTAACTCAACAACTATTTATGCTTTATTAATAAATAAATAATCAAAAAAATCAAGTTTTATTTCGTTTGTCTCGTCCCAGTGAAATAGTCCCACATTTCACGGGATAAATTTATCTCGTTATTCTCGTTTGGTTCATTAATCATGAATTATCATCACGAGCATATTTTAAGTGCAAAAGTCAAGACCTGACCCTAAATTCCCACTTTCTTGTTGACTTTTTAAAAATCATTATTATTATCAAATATGTTATTAAGAGAAGAAATTGAACAAAGGGAATTGGATATACTTGCCGGATATGCCGCGAAGAGTAAATTCACAGCAGGCAGGAAATACCCGGAGCCTCCACCAAGATATAGGTCACATTATCAGAGGGATAGGGATAGGATTATCCACTCTACTGCATTCAGGAGATTGGAATATAAAACCCAGGTGTTTGTAAACCATGAAGGCGATTATTACAGAACAAGGTTAACGCATAGCATTGAGGTTCAGCAAGTTGCTCGGACGATTGCAAGGGCAATGAAATTGAACGAAGATTTGGCAGAGGCTATAAGTCTTGCCCACGATATTGGGCATACACCATTTGGACATGCAGGCGAGGAAGCACTCCACAACTTAATGCTAAATGAAGGAGGATTTGAACATAACAGGCAGGGATTGAGGGTAGTTGACATTCTTGAAGAAAAATATGCTAAATTCCTGGGGTTAAATCTTAGTTATGAAGTGCGGGAGGGCATCATTAAACACCGAACTTCTTATGACAATCCGGATGCAATCCCCGATGAGTTTAACAAAGAAGCTTCACCTCTTCTTGAAGGTCAAATAGTAAATATTGCCGATGAAATTGCATACAATTCTCACGACATTGATGATGGTTTGAAATCGGGTTTAATTACATTTGAACAGCTAAAAGATATTTCTTTGTGCAGGCAAGTCTTTGAAAAGGCAGAAAAAAATATGGGAAAAGACAATAGAGAAAAAATTCTGTATGCAGGCGTCAGGATTTTAATTTCACAACAAATAGACGATGTGATTAAAAATTTAGAAACAAATATCTCAAAATATGGGATAAAAACACCCGAAGATGTAAGGAAAGCACCTTCATTGGTTTCTTTTACCGCAGAAATGGAGGAGAAAAACAACGAACTCAAGGCTTTCCTCAGGAAAAATTTATACCAGCATTATAAGGTTTTGAGGATGCAAGAAAAGGCGAAGAGATATATTGAAAAATTATTTGAAATTTATACAGGGGATGTCCGTCAATTACCACCATCATTTCAATCACATATTGAAAGAGATGGAAAATTCAGGGTTGTTTGTGATTATATTGCAGGTATGACAGATAGATTTGCACAGGATGAATACAGCAAACTCTTTCTTCCATTTGAAAAGATGTAATTTCAAAATTATTGACAAATATATACTTAAAGAGTTGTTATTGCCTTTTTTCTTAGGATTTCTGGTATTTACATTTATCCTCGTAATGGATAGGGTGTTTGAACTTGTTGATTTACTTGTTGGCAAAGGATTAGGTATAGGTATTGTTTTTCGTGTTTTCTATCTCAGTATGCCTTTTATTATTGCACTTACCGTTCCGATGGGAGTTCTCATCGGCATTTTATCAGTTTACGGAAGATTGTCAAGCGATTCTGAAGTTATAGCGGTGCAATCTGCAGGCATAAGTCCATTGAGATTAATCTATCCTGCATTGTATTTTTCTATCATTGTCACGATTGGAATGACCCTTTTCAATAATCATATTCTTCCAAGGGCGAATTACAATCTGAAATTGCTTCTGGTAAAAGTTTCTCGTAAGAGGCCTACGATAAATATAAAGGAAAAGAGGTTTAACAGAATTTATAAAGGATATACTATATGGGCGGACAGGGTTGATTATAAACATTCACAGATTTCAGGGGTCAAAATTTTCCAGAGAACAGGGACAAATGTCCCAACAATCATTGTTGCAAAAGGTGGAAAGATATTTGTTTCAAATGATGGCGAGAACCTTGTTCTCTATCTGCATCTGGGCGAAATCCATGAATTGACGAGTGCAGACCCTTCGCATTATAGGATTACAAGATTTAATGAACATATTTTAAAGATACCATTGGGTAAAAGACATATGCCAACCTCAGTGATGAAGGGTTCAAGAGAAATGAGCGCAAAAGAGTTATTAAAAAAAGCAAGGTCTATAAAGAATAGAAGAATAAAGTGGGTATATCTTGTAGAGGCAAATAAAAAATTCTCTATACCATTTGCCGCTGTCGTTTTTGTGTTTATTGGTTTTCCTCTGGGGTTAATTATTAGAAAGGGAGGATTAGGTATGGGGCTATCCCTATCATTAGCAATATTTCTTGTATATTATGTTTTTCTCGTAGGCGGAGAGCAGATAGCAAATAGAGGCTATTTACACCCTGTAATTGCAATGTGGCTTGCGAATGTTGTTATAGGAGGACTTGGAATTTACTTAACAAAGCGTGTTATAAATGGGTAAAATTCTCGACCGTTATCTTATTAAAGAATTTTTTAAGTCGATTTTACTTACACTTATCGTATTTATATTTATTTATGATATAACAAACCTTTTTGAAAATATAGGAAGATTTTTAGATAAAAAGGCAGGTTTCTTCAATATATTTGTGTATTATATATATTTCACACCGCAAATCATCATTCTTGTAATGCCTGTCGCATTTCTATTGGGTGTATTCTTTTCTTTAGGCTTTATGGCGAGGCATAATGAACTTCTTTCGCTGAGGTCACTCGGGATATCATCTATAAGAATAATAAAGCCTATACTTGTATCAGGATTTATTGCAACCCTGTTTCTAATTTTTTATAATGATATTGTCACCCCTGAATCTATCAGGAGAATGAACAAATGGAGGACAGAAAAGATTTACCATATAAAGGTGAGGGGCAGGCAATATTTTTCCAATATTGAATTTATTGGTAAAGAGGGATGGACAATTTATGCAAGTTTTTACGATAAAAGAAATAGAACCATTAGAAATCTTGATATCACAACATACAAAAACCAACATATAGAAAAAAGGATTTATGCAAAGAGGGCATACTGGCGAGATAGCCTCTGGGTATTGAAAGATGTATACATCAGGAAATTTATTCAAGATAAGATAAATATAGAGGTGTATGATACGCTTTCATTCCCTCAATTAAAAGAAAAACCGGATGATTTCACTCAAAGAAGAAAAAGACCTGAGGAAATGAGATTGCGAGAGCTTATAGGTTATGTAAGGAGGGTAGAGAAATCAGGTGGTTTTGCTCTAGGAGAAAGGGTAGAGATTCAGATGAGATTTGCCTATCCTCTGATTTCATTTATCCTGCTCTTGTATGGATGTCCATTTGCCCTTGATGTTAAGAGAAAAGGGTTTGCATTTGGTTTTGGTTGGAGTCTCGTGATAAGTTTTTTCTATTGGGGAATAATCCAGATATTTAAGGCTTATGGAATAAAGGGAAGTTTGTATCCTTATGTTAGCGTATGGCTTCCGGAGATAATATTTGCGTTGTTCGGAGTCTTCCTGATTATAAGAGCGATAAAGAAACTATAATGCGGGAGGGAACGAGTAGATGAGGGAAGAAGCAACAAACGTGTTCGTGATGGTGATTCGTGACGAACGAAAGAGAAAAGAACGTGAAGCGTGAGGCGTAAAGCGTAAGGAGATAGAAGATATTGGATGTTAGATGTTGGATAAAATAAGCGTTGTTATTACGATTAACGAATTACGATTTACGCTTAACGATTTTTCACTTCCGCATTGTTATTTTTGGCGACAAGCGATAAGTGTATTTCGTTCCTATAAAGTTATTTATCTTTTGCGCTTTTGATTATATTTTGAAGGCTCTTCAATTTCTCTTTATCTGAAAAAAGTTTAATAAATTTATCTACAATCTCACCGTCAAACTGTGCCCATTTATTTTCTATAAGCCTTCTTTTTGCCTCTTCCGTAGGCAGCCCTTTTCTATATGGTCTATCTGTTGTCATTGCATCAAATGCATCAGCAACACCAATTATTCTTGCAGTAAGAGGTATTTTACCATCTTTTAATTTTTCCGGGTACCCTTTTCCATCATATCTTTCGTGGTGATATTTTATGCCGTCAAGTACATCAGACATCTGTTTTATGGAAGACATAATCTCTGCTCCCCTTTTAGGATGGCTTTTAATCACATCATACTCTTTATCTGTAAGTTTCCCTGGTTTTCCTAATATTGCATCAGGTATACCAATTTTGCCTACATCGTGCAGCAGGGCAGAAATCTCAAGCTTTCTCTTTTCTTCATCAGATAAGCCCATTTCATCACCAATAAGCAGGCTGTATTCTGTTACCCTTTCCGTATGACCCCTTGTGTATTTATCTTTTGCTTCAATAGCCTTTACAATTGCCCTGATCGTTCCTCTAAATAGTTCGTCCAGGTCCTGGTATAATCCGGCGTTTTCCATTGCAAGTCCTGCTTGCTTTGCTATAGCCTCAAATATTTCGATATCTTCATTTGAAAAACTTTCTTCGCCCTTTTTGTTTAAAACTTCTGCAACTCCAAGTATTTTATTCTTGGTCTTTATAGGCACTGCAATGATGGATTTTGTTTTGAATTGGGATTTTTCGTCTACCTTCTGGTAAAACCTCTTATCTTTTTCAACATCTTCAACATAAACGGTTTTACCTTTCTGGGCAACCCAGCCTGCTATGCCTTTACCCCATGGTAATTTTATTGTTTTTACCTTTTTACCTTTTTTGCCCGTTGCAGTTACAAAATATAGTTCCTTTTTCTCTTCATCAATCTGGAAGATAGAACTTGCTTCGGCATTTAGGACATCCTTTCCGATTCCCATTATGAGTTTTAATAAGGTGTTGAGATTCAGAGTCGACCCCAATTTTTGAGATACCTCCACCATAGCACTCAATTTCTTAATTTCTTTTTCTCTCTGATAATGCATACTTATATTTTCTATTGTAGATACTATGATGGGATTGAATATGGAGAGATAGTGGATATTCTCTTCTTGAAATCCATCCTCTTTATTGAGAAATTCCAATATGGCAACGATGTTCTTATCCCTTGATTTAAGTGGTATTGCCATAATATTTTTTGTTTCATAATCTATCTCCTCAGCAATTCTCCTCATCCACCTCCTGTCTTTTTCAGGATGATTTA
>WFRC01000289.1 GCA_015486685.1 Caldifarciminota bacterium | reverse complement strand
CTCCCTCTATCTCTTTCAGGAAGGTCTTTTGTAATAATTAGTAGATGATGGGTAACCTGTGTTATAATTTCTTTTTCATCCTGAGACACAACCTCAATAAGGCTGTCTATTTTTAATGTGTCTCTATCAATAATTGCCTTTTTCAGAAAAAATCTATCGCGAGCCCCTTTCTCTACAATAGGTTTCATCATTTGCACAAATTCCTTTCTTTGATGTTCTACAAATTTTCTTTTCAGGAAAAACGGTGCCCTTTTTCTAAACTGATACACCGTAAAACTATGTCCGATTAATATTCCAATTACTATGGTGACTATTAGTATAAATATGCCTAAAAATTTATTTCTCATAAAACCCCCTTTCAATATATGATACATACTTGTAATATCTATTGTTAGAAACTCTGGTAAATATAGTACCCAAAATAATCCCAAGTATTGCGAATGCAACAGCAGGATAAAAAATAGGAAAATGTTTCATCCTTAAAGGTAATTTTAGCTCAGGGGCAGTATCTACATCTATGTCCCATTTATCAAGCATATTCCACACAGATTTCAATTTATAGACCTCTTCTCTTATCTCAGAATGCTCTTGCATCCCTTTTTCAAATGCCTCTTTTTCTTCTTCTGATAGGGCATCGGCAATATAAAGCCTAATTCTCATATCCTTTTCCATTCTTCACCTCCTTTTATATACGGCAAGAGCATTTTTTCGAGTTTTCTCATACCTCTATAGAGCAGAACTCTTACCGTGCCTTCTTTGATGTTTAATATCTCAGAAATCTCTTTATGTGAAAAACCTTCATATTTCTTCATAATTAAAATCACTCTTTCTTTGTATTGTAATCTTCCTATTGCATTTTTTATAACATCTTTTAATTCTTGATCTAACATCTGACGCTCAGGGTCTGAATTCGATACCGCTGGTTTTGTAATCAAAACAGGGGTATTCCTATATTTTTTATTCTTCGCTCTCCCTATAACCGTTTTCATCAAATAACTCAACGCCTGCTTTTCATTTTTTATATGTTTTTGAGATAATTTTAAAAAGGCTGTTTGAATTATATCTTCGGCATCGTTCTCATTGGCAACAATTCTTACCGCTATATTCATAAGTACCTTTTTATATTTTTCATAAATTTTTTCTATCTCCATTCATATAATATAACAAAGATTTTGCGAAAATGTTACAAAAAATGTTGCGAAAAAGATTTTTTTTTATTATATTTACGCAAACAATAAAAAGGAGGTTTAGTATGATTTACTTAATTCTCTTGGCAGGCTTTGTAAAACCGGGTATGAATCTTAATATCCCTGATTATTTTAACTATTCCCGGCAAGAAGTGATGGTCAACCACTCATTCGATGTGCAGGCGGTAAAGGAACCGAAGGCAGTCAGGAACGATTTCCTTGTGAATGATGATACCACAGAATATCTTGGCGAATGGAATTTTTATACCACACTGGATTCAGCAGGAAATGCATATATTGTATGGCAAGATTTAAGAAATGGAAGCCCTGATATGTGGCTTATCAAAAAGGATGCCTCAAATAACACGGTTGCAGGACCTGTATATGTACCTGAGCATTATTTAGAAGGAGATATGCCTTGCGGCATAGCAACAGATGGAAGGACAAAGATTGGTGTGATATATCATTATTATAATAATAAGTATTATGTCCGATTTTTTGACCTTGACCTGAACCCCATAACAGGTGCAATATCCATCTCAGATACAACCTGCCGTATGTCTGATGTTAGTATATCTATGAATTCGTCTGGTAAAACACTAATTTCCTGGTATGATGACCGGGTGACAGGTTATGATTATGCATATGGGCAAATCTTTGATGCATCAAATGCAAGGGTGGATACAAATGTAAGGCTGGATAATGCTACCAATGATATTTGGAAATCTAATGCAGTAATATCAAACAATGGAGATATATTTGTTGCATGGGAGTGTTATACAAATGCAACAACAGGATACGATATATACTATAGATTACTGGATTCTACCTATGCAGAAATAGCAACAAGCAAATGCAATGATGATGCAGGAAGTGCAAGCCAACATAAACCTTATGTATCTGTGAATAAAAATGGATACTATGTAGTAATATGGCAAGATTACAGGAACGGACCACAGAATTTATATGGGCAGATATATGATAGCAGTGGAAATACCGTGGGTTCAAATATGCAAATATCAAATACAGTATATTATGATTATGATGTATCTATGGCAAATGACTCTATATTCACAGCAGTATGGGAAGATACAAGCGCTGGTTCTTCAGACCATGATATCTATATGAGAAGGTTTGATAAATCAGGCTCAAGTCTTACGGGTGCAACAAAAATCAACAGTGATATAGGATATAAGCAATCAAACCCTCATATTGCTACAACCTATGATGGCAGTTATCTTGTAGAATGGGACGATTACAGGGAAGGGCTTGAATTCGCTTATGGCCAGAGATTTACATCAGGAGGCAATTCTGTGGGAGGCAATTTTGTAATAGATAAGAATAAAGGTGAAAGAATGCAGTTCTATCCCGTGTCGGTCTACAATTCAGCAGGCAAATCCATTATATTCTGGGCAGATGAAAGGGACGAACCCGATACGAATATTCAGGGATATTCCCGAAACTATATGCAGGTATATGATGAAACAGGCACACCTGTAGGCGTAAATCAGGACCTTACAAACCAGAATTATATCTATCCTCTTGAACCATCTGCCGCTCACGATGACAGTATTATTGTATATGTATGGGAAAATTATAATGATAGTGCAGGTACAGATGATGTATATTTTCAGAGAATGGACTTTTCAGGCACATTCTTTGGCTCAAATGTAAAGGTAAATAAAGCACCTATATCCTCTTATATTTCTTACCTCGATGTGGGGATGGATTCAACAGGTGCATTTACAATTGTCTGGCTGGATGGAAATTCCAATGTAAAGATGCAGAGGTATATGGCATCAGGTATCGGTACAGGTGATACTATTGTTTTGAATGAAACATCAGGCTCAGCATTTTGGCCATCCTGTGCAATTACCCCTGCGGACAGTGGCCTGGCTGTCTGGACCGATGACAGAGGTAGTTCTAATCAGATTTATGGACAATTGATAAATCCTGACGGAAGTTTCCTTGGAAATAATTTCCAGGTAAGTTCCAGTTCTTATGACCAGGATTTTCCAATAGTTGGTGCAAGTAATACAGGATTTGTTGCCGCCTGGCAGGAAGATAAGGGTGATGGCTGGAAGATATATGCACAGAGGTTTGGCACAGATGGAAGTCCTCTTGGAGGCGCAATCACAGTAACAGATGATTCAATACCATGGAATGCAATAATGTATAATTTTTACTGGGATGTACTCGGTTTTAGTTTTGGTTATGATTACAGTATGGCGGTATCCCCATCAGGCAAATTTGTGTTTGAGTGGGTAAATACATCAGCAGATGGTGATTTAGACCTGTATGCGAGGGCATACAATCCTGATGGCACACCAATGGGTGGCACATTTGTTGTGGCAGAGGATGTACATCCTTATGATTTGCAGGCATTACTTCAAAAGCGAAGTGTATCTGTAAATGATACAGAGATATTATTCACCTGGAGTGATACAAGAAGACAGAAGTCCTATGATGTATATGGAGAGGTGAATACCTGGGCGTATGCAGGAATAAACAGCAAAAAGAAAGTTATAACAGAATCCCCTGTTTCAGTATATCCAAATCCATATACAACGAGATTTTCTGTAAGGTTCAATCTGAACAAACAGGGCAAGGTAGATATATCCGTATACGACATTGCAGGTAAATTTGTAAAGAAATCCGTAAAAACATATACATCAGGACTGCATACAATCAATATGGATATCTCAAAAATACCTCAGGGTGTATACTTTGTAAGGGTAAATACAGGCAATAACACATTTACCCGAAAACTCATTCATCTGAGATAGTATTCTATTAAGAATAAAAAAGGGCGAGATTATTTTCTCGCCCTTTTTATAGGTGGAAATTTTTCTATTCCCTCAATTTGAATAATCTTATTTTTTGAATGTTCCCCAAATATAATCTTTATCTGTTTTTTGGGGATTTTCATTTTTTCAGCAAGAAACTTAATAAGATATTTATTTGCCTTCCCTTCCTTTGGAAAAACTTTGAGGAAAACTTTCACTGTGCCATCTTCCATAATTTTAATTTCATCCTTTCTGGCATTTGCTTTTACCTTTATCCTGAATTTTCCCATTATTGTATCAAAACTTGAATATTGCAGTGAAAGATAAACTAAATGTATCAAATGTATTGTTCTTCTTTAAGTCTACTCTGTGCTTATCCGTTATACCTATCTTACCCGTAACACTTGGAGAAAACTGATAATTTCCGGAGATATTAAATGATGTGATTTTTGTATGGGATTGAACATCGACCTTCTCTTCTTTGGTTGTATCAAGAGGAATACTGATTTGAACCTTATAATCACTGCTCTGATTTAAGGAAAATGTCAGGTTAAGATTACTGGAAAATTTTATCCTGTTTTTTAAGAAAGGTAAATATATCCCCGTAGGGGCTGAAAATGAATAGTTGGTTGATGCCCCAATGTTCCAGTGTTTATTTTCTGTGGTTGAACGAATATCAGCAGAGGAATAAGCAAATGCATCCCTGTAATTCCCATTTACCGACAAATTTATTTTTCTTGGCAGTCCAATCTGAGAACTGGGGGAATATGACCAGGAAACTGTTGTTTCCTGCCTATTGCCTCCAAGCGTATAAAGACTATTTGTAGAATCTTTGACAATATTTAAACTTAAGCTCAAAGAGTTGATGATTTTTTTTAGATGAAGGATTTTCTCAAGGGAGGACAAACTCACGCTAATGTTTGGAAAGGTGATAGATTCTTTAATAGGCACATTGGAATTTGATTTTGGGATTGTTTTAGACCATCTATATGATGCATGCAGAGATAAAGGCGAAAGATTGAACGATTCATCGCCCGAAAAACTTAAACTCCTTACAAATCCATCGTTTGTAGAAGGGAATCTTTTGACGGGTAAGGTATCATAGAACCAGATTCTATCGCGTATATTGGGTCTGCTTTTAATATATGCATAATTAGACTGCCTTTCATATTTTCCATTCAGCTGGAGGTCTCCTAAATGGCTGCCAAATGCACCAATTTTCGCCAATATCCACTGAAGGCTCATTGTCGGTGCATCTTTATCCTTTGTTTCATCTCTTAAAGATGGCAGAAATGTAATAATTTTTGAAGTTTTTATACCAATACCACCTGCGGCTGATTTTCTCATCCCTATACCGCGGATATCCCCTACAGAATCTCCCAGACTCATTCTGTACTGCTCGGTGTGATTTTCATTATAAGAAAATGAATAATCTGCCGTATTGTTTATAATGTTTAGAATGCCTATGTTGCTCCTTATTGTTCCATTCTCTCCATATTTATTCTCTATCCCTCCGTTTCTCCATCCCTTTCTTATATCCCTGTTGCTTACAGCATTATAAGACAAAGAAAATAACCTTATTGGACTGTATCTAAATGAAAATCTGCCATCAAGAGATTTTACAGGATTTTTAGGTTTTTTCACAAAGATGGAATCTACTTTTTCATATAAAACTTCTTTTGAAAAATTGTATCTTGATGAAAATGAAACATTTTCAGGTAAAACTTTCCATCTTTGCTTAAATGGTAATGGTATAGAAACTGTTGGGAAAGGTACTGTATAGGAAAGTGATGCATTTTCGTTGTATGCTGTATCTATCTTTGTGTTCGGTTCAAATGTGGTAATAAATGATTTCATCCCTCTAAAAGACATCTTATCAATGGTATATACGAACAGAGGAAATTTCGATGTTCCCTTCCGTGAAATACCGAAAGATATTGATGTATTTTCATTATGAGCAGTATTTTTTGGCCTTAAACTATCCGGAAGGGTTATGTCAGAATTTGTATAATAATAGGGAACATTTCTACCTCTTACTATTGCATAATTAATAGGTAAAGAAAATTGATTAAATAATAGTTTATCACCTACTATTTTCAAGTTTTCTCTATAAGTGGTTCGAGAGTTCGCACCAACATTTCTCAAATCATTTATATTTTGTTTATAAAATGGTGTGTTATTTGAGAATGAGAATGTAAATGTGGAAAAATCACCCAGATTTGTACTTAATGTTAAATTCGTATTCATACCTTTATTATTATTTGGATGAGTCAATGCAAGTTCATCAAACCAAACTTCATTGTTAGCAGAATTTTCTCCTCTGTTTATAACCCCTGCACCAATCCACTGCACCTGCTTCAATGTAGGATTTCCGCAAATGTAATAAGTATTATTTCCTTCATTCCTGATTGTATCTCCACTGATTTTCATATCAAAAAATTTATTGAAGTAAATTTCAGGATTCTTCCATGTTGAATCTCCGGGGCCTAATTTAACGGAATATTGATAATAATTTAACGAATCTGTCATTATACGCATAAAAAACTCAATGGAATCTTGCAACGGATATGCCTTTTTAGTATAAAAAGAGATTGCTCTATAAAGACGAAAATCCATCTTTGTAGGAAAATATTGGGTTGTATACGCATAGTATCCCTTTTTAAGATTTTCAACATTTAGCGCTAAACTATGTTCTTGCTTTTGTTTTCCATAAATATCCCTTCCCGGGTCAAATGGTAGGTATTGAGCATATAGAGTATCATTAAAATTATCCCTGAACAATATTGAAAATTTCATTTTAGAATTTGTTGTATCGGGTAAATTTTGCATACTTAATATCCCCTTTTTTATCCATTTAGCACCTGCAATGTTTATCTTATATATTTTAATCCTATTGAGGTGTGATACACCCTTCATCCATATCCTTGCAACCCTTATATGAGTGCTATCAGGTTTATATGTACTATCAGCACTTTCATAGTTAGTATGGTGTGCCTGGTCAAAAAGCGGAATCCTGTACATCTTCCATCCATTTTTGCCTTTCATATGCACAAGACTATCCGATGAAAGGTCTATTTTATATTCATAATAACAACTTTTTGTTTCCTCTTTACCATTATTATCTATGTCTTCGGTATTAAGGAGTTTGTTTCCCTCTGTGCCATTCAATTTTAATGTGTCTGCTAATGAACCAAGATTTTCTTTTGGATAATCATCATTCCCATCATCTCTACTGGAAGATGTCCATTCGGAATCATTACCTGAAATACCATCAAGACCTGTATCTTCAAGGGAATCAAGCGTTCCATTCAAATTTTTATCCTCTGATTCAAAAACCCCTAAACCTACGATTTTACCTGCTTTATTTCTTCTTGGAGCATCTTCGGCAAGATGGGTTGCAAGGTCAATAAACAACATACCTGTATCTCCCTGAACCCATACCTCTAAAAAGTTTTTATCGGAAATATCCCATCCAACATCATTGAGAAATGTAGATATTCCTCCCCAGGATGCAGTAGAACTATCTTCTGGTATGAAGTATAAATTTAACACCGGGGGTTTCTGGTACCTGTCTTCTTCCGGAAGGTTCGGATTTATATCTCCCGCCAGTTCATTTGAACTAAACCAGTGAAATTCTGCCGCAACATAATCGGAATTTTCCTGAACAGGGGTAGAAGATAGATGCCAGAGCCCTCGGTTTAATCCTATGGAAAAAGAGTTTGTAGAAGATTCCATATCATCAATATATCCTTTATTCTTTGAATTTATTTGTGGTACAGAAAATGCGAAATTACCTCCAAAACTCATTTTTGAAGACTTTTTATTATCCACGAATGGAAGAACATATGCAAGAAAATTGAGGAATGGGACATTATTAAAATTACTATTTCCATTTATATTACTTATGAAAATACTGTTAGGTTCTTCACCAATCTTTGGTCTTTCTTCTCTTGTAGATGAGGTGCTGAATGATATTGAGGTATTTAAGTTTGTATTTGGTAAAGGTTGTGATTTTGTAGTAATTTGCGTAATATATCGGGAAGTATAGGAAAGTAAAGGCACCATATCCCATTTAATTCTCAACTTGGCATCGGGGTTAACAACTTTACTTGTTGTAAAGTGAAGGTCACCTGTCTCATAATTAATAGTATAATCTAAGTTTCTTTTTAATGTATCTATTTTATTCGCATATTCAATAGTAACTACCTCTGAACTATCCACGATGGGTGCTTGAAGTAAATAGAACATTTTTGGGCTTGAATATTTAACCACAATATAGTATTTTTTACCCTGACCCTGGTCATATCTTATATCAGCACTATTATATATTATTGAATCAGGGTCAGAAAGATTGGGATTGGCGAATGGCTCTAAATCAGGGAATACAATAATACCTTTCTCAGTATTTACTTGATTTGCATCTATTCCAGAGATACTATCTGTATCCAGTCCTAATATTCTCATAAAAAACATTGTATCATTTCCTGATATCTGAGCCGTAGGATCCTGCTCTGTTCCTGCCTTATCATAATAAATATCCACCTCTACATTTTTTGCGCCCATACTTCCGAATGAATATATATTTCTCAGGGAAAGTCTCCAGGTAGAATCCGTAGGGCTTGGATAACTCATCCTGATAATCTTTAATCTCACCTTTCCATTTTCAGGTTGTAATGTCCCTACTGTATCTATTTTTCCTGTAAGATGATTGAAATAACTATAAGCAACAGCAAGTATATGGGACCCACCGCTTAAACTATTTCTTAATTCTATATATTGAAGAATTTTATTGCCAGGTGTAAAAAATTCATCTATATAGAAATCTGTTACCTGCATAACATTCCCGCTATCTACAGGTGTCCCATAAGGAGGGTTATAATAGTAAACGCCGGAAATGATTGAATAATTTGTATCTTCATATACCTTAATTTTAATGAGGCTATCACCGGGAGAAAGCCCTAAAAGGAAATATTTATCTTTTTCAAAATCTCCGTCATAGATAGTATCTACATTAAGTATAGTATTACCCACAAAAGAATCGGTCGCCGTCTTGCTTTGAATTCTCGCCGTAACGGCATCAAAATCCACACTCCCAATCTTTCCTTTTGAATGAATTCCAAATAATCCTTTTTTTTCTGCCCCACCTCTTACACCCGGTACATTATCTATATTACCTGCTTTAATATACTGAAATATGTCATCTTCATTGCCTTGATACCACAGTTTCACTTTATTATTATATTCGGATTCTCTATTGCTTTTATGGTCAACAAAAACATGTATTTTTTTGCCTACTGTTCCTGAAATTTTTAGATTTAAATCTGTCTTCAATTGGGGTTGCCATCCCCCTAAAGGATTGTTAGCTCCCTCTGATGGAAGATTTGCAAGGGAAGATGTGGTTCTATCCAGACTCATTGTTATTGATTGACTACCATCAACATTTATTTCTCCACCCTCCCCTATAATATTCCTCATTACAGGAGGGAGTTTTAATGGAAGTTCTATTCTGGGGACTATTCCTTGAGATAAAAATCCTCGTTGCTCTTGAGAACTCGTTATCATCTCATTTGTCATAATTTCTTTTAGATTCTTACGCATATTTTTTTTAAGCATATCTTGAAGCGTTATTACATCTTTTATGCCAATAAATTTTTCATTTGCATACAGACTTACAGTAACAATATGCTCCTTTGTATAAAAATCATATTTGTATGAAATGTGCTTGTTGTAAAAATATGTATTAAAATTGCCAAAATTGGATAAAATGGAGATAGCCAGTAAAATCATTATAGTTTTTTCTCAAGTTTTTTAGCCAGTTTAATAGATGCTATCATACTTTTCGGATTGGCAATACCTTTTCCAACTATGTCAAATGCCGTGCCGTGGTCAGGTGATGTACGTATAAATGGTAAACCAGTAGTGAAATTTACTCCTTTATTGAAAGCAAGAATCTTAAAAGGAATCATACCTTCATCGTGGTATATTGCTACTGTAAGGTCATCCCTTTTGTTTGCCCAATATGTATCAGGTGCGAATGGTCCATTCACACGATATTTCTTTTTCCGCAGAGACTGAATCGCCGGTATAATAATCTCTATCTCTTCTCTTCCCATATCTCCTTCCTCTCCATTGTGAGGATTTAACGACAAAATTCCCACCTGTGGATTTTTTATATTAAACAACTTCATTAATGTTTTTATACCTATCTCTGTTTTCTCTATAATCATCTCTCTGGTAATTGTATCTGATACAGAAGATAATGGAATATGGCCTGTAACAAAGATAATTTTTATCTTCTTACTCACCATCATCATTCCATACATCTTTGTATGGAAAATATCCGCAAAAAATTCTGTTTGCCCGGGAAAGTTAAATCCTGCGATATGTAATGCCTTTTTTGACACAGGGGCAGTAACTACTGACTTAATATATTTATTAAGCAATAAACCCTTAGCAATATTTAGTGACCTTAGTGCTATTTTTCCATTCTCTCTGGATACCTTTTTCTTGAGAAAATTCCCATTTACGGGAATAATCTGGACATTTTCAGGAATAGAAAGGTGCATACTTTGTGAATAATATTTTAGTGCATATAGATTGCCAATGATAATAAATTTACCTTTAATCTTTTGTAATGCTTTTAGTGTTATTTCAATCCCAATCCCTCCAGGGTCCCCCAATGTGATTCCAATAGGTAGTTCCATCTAATCCCCTTGTTTTATTATTTCATAGTACTCCTTTGCTTCACTCTTCTTTACATTACCCGTTGGTATTTTTAATACCCTGATATTCTCATCATTATGTAAAATAATGTCACCTTGCTTTATCTCTCTGGATGGTTTAGATTTTTCCCCATTCAATAAGATATGCCCCCTCTCACACATTCCTTTTGCCTGTGTCCTTGTTTTTACGAGACAGGACTTTTTCAAGAAAACATCCAACCTCATAAATCAACACCTACCAATTAAAGATTATATTCATAAATTACTCTTTACGAAATATTTTTGAGACACCCTTTTTAGATAGTTCATATAAAGCATCTGGATTTTCCTTGTATATATAAGTTGGCGAACCTGCTCATGAATTTCTGTCAATGGAGGCAGTCTTGAAGGATTCTTTTTTGCAAGTTTAATAAGGTATACATTGAGCCCATCAGAGATAGGCTTGCTAATTTCCCCTTCTTTTAATGCATTTACAATCTCTTTTAATCTGGGGTCAAGCCCTTTAACAGGTAATTCACCCATGTCTTGAAATTTTATACTATCGGAAGGATGAGAGATTATCCTATTTCTTAATATATTCATACTATCTTTTGCCGATTGTATTTCCTGTTTATCGGGTAATAGAGAAAAATAGATATGCCTCAGGTGTAAGTATGTATTTCCTTTATCCACACAAAGAATAATATGGTATCCCATATTTCCTCTAAATAGTTCATATTCTCCTATTTTTAAATCGCCAGCGCCAGAAAATTCTTTCGGAAGTTCCTGAATATTAACCTTGCCTAAATCCCCGCCGTTATATTTTGTATTTATATCTTCACTATATTGTTCGGCGAGTGATGAAAAATCTTTTCCATTTCGAAGCATCTTCATTACTCTTAACGCCTTTTTCTTTACCTTTTCTTTTCTCGATTTTAAGATTGGTATAGGAAAGGAAAATTTTTGCAGAACTACTGTCTCAGGTATGACTAAAGAATCTTTCTTCTCCTGATAAAAATTTCTTATGTCACCTTCTCCAATATAAATTTTTGATGAGAATTTTTTCTGGATTAGTTTCTGTATTATAAGTTGATTCTTTGTCATCTGATAAAAAAGTGATTTCAATGCAGGATGGGTATCCAACCCTTTTATAACAGGATTTTGAGTATTTTGAGAAATAAATTTCTCAAATGCATTCCTTACCTCATCATCTGAAACGCTGAGTGTTTCAGAATCTGCTTCCATCAAAAAAATCTTATCCTCAATAATTTTCTGGAGCATTTCTCTATCTGAAATCCCGGGATATAATGATGCCCTTTCCCTTATATCTGAAAGTGTAATAATATTATCCTGAACAACACCAACTACCCTATCAAAAGGTAGTAAAAACAGGAATATTATCATTGTGCCATACCCAGAGCCTTATTGAGGTTTTCCATATTTATTTTAACTCCCATTTTCTGTTTAAGTGCTGCTATTTTTTCATCCAATACAGTCTTCTGCCTGGTATATTGGAGTAAACTTTTAATTTTATTAGCAACATCCTCATACTTTACAGGTTTAGATAATTTTTTTCGAGATAAAAGTTTTATAATATGATAGCCATAAGGTGTTTCTACTACACCACTTATATCTCCCACCTTCTTTAATCTATATGCTGCATCTTCAAACGATGGAATATTTGCTAAGTCACCTCTTACAAATGTACCAAAAACTCCACCTCTTTTCCCTGTCGCAGTATCTTCGGAATATTGTTTCGCAAGCAAAGAAAAGGATTTTCCTTTGTGTAAAAGATTTAACACCTTATTTGCTTTATCTTTATCTGTAAGCAGAATATGCGCAACCTTTAATTTCGTGTTATAATCTTTTTTATGCATATTGTAATATGCCATTGCTTCAGAATCACTCACCGGAGATTGAGAAGAAAGCACCTGCTCAACATAGGCATTTGTTACAATCTGCTTTTTGGCTTTATTTATGTCTGATGCTACCTTTGGGTCTTTGTCAATACCTTTTTTAATTGCTTCCTTATATAAAACCTCACCGGAAATCCATGTATTTATAATCGCTTTTCTTTGGGGTGCTGGAACATTTACAAGTGATGTAGGTGGAATTAAAGAAAAAAGGTCGGTAGTAGTTAATGCTTCTTTGCCAATATAGGCGATTACATTTGTGTTTTCTTTCTTGCTTTTGCATCCCACTCCAAAAAATGTCAATGCAAGAATAACTAAAATAAATTTTCTCATTGTGCCTCCTGTTTTTTTAAGATTTCTACACCTATTCTGTCCTTATTTTCCTCGTATAATTTATCTACCATTTCCTGAGTTTTATCCCTTCTAAATGCATTATTTATGCTATTTTTCACCTTTTCAAATGGTTTTACATTACTTTTTTTCACACTGGTTACTTTTACAATTGCCCATCCATTCCTCACAGAGAATGGTTTTGAATATTTACCTATAGGAGTTGAAAAAACAACCTTATCAATATCTGGCATTCTACCTTTTGGAATAAATCCTATTGCGCCGCCTCTTGCTTTTGACCAGTGTTTTGAATATTGCCTGGCAAGTTTAGAAAAATCATTGCCTTTTTTTAACTGATTGTATATAAAATTTGCTTTATCCTTATCATTTACAAGAATCTCATATACTTCTCTTTGTTCAGGGGTAGTATACCTATCAAGATTCTTTTCGTAGTAAACCATCAGTTCCGAATCAGACGGTAATATGTAAGGCTCAATATCCTTTTTTATAAGAAATTGTATAATTTGGGTTTCTTTTATTGTTTCTAACTCATCTTTAATTTTCGGTTCAATATTTATATTATACCTTACAGCCTCAGCAGAAAGAAGCTTATAGATTAGATGCCATTGAATATATGCCTTTACATTGTCAATATTTTTATAGTTTGGTTTCCTTCTGGATATTTTAAGGTTGTGAAGGAAATCCTTGATTGAATAAATTCCCATAGATGTATACGCTACAGAAATATTCATATCCTGGGGCTCAAAGGCAGGCACTCCATTTCTTGGAGTATATCTACCCCGTCTTGAAACAGTTTCAATGCCCTTTTTATTAAACCTCAAATGTAATATCTTCGTCAGAGTAGAAATATGTTTATTCGCTTTATCCCTTTCCATTATTCTTTCTATTGTTCTTTTTAAACTTGCTTTCTCTTGCCAATAGGTATTCTTCGGCATTGAAGTTTCATCTGCTACATAAATAATAGTCCAACCCTGTCTTGTTAAAAAAGGTCTGGAAAATTTTCCTTTCTTAGTCTTAAATGCCTCTTTTGTTATTGGGTCAGGTGCCCATCTCCATGCAACCCATCCTATATCTCCACCCTTCCTTTTTGAGCGTTTATCAATAGAATACCTTCTTGCTAATACATCAAATTTAACACCTCTTTTTAATCTTGCCCATAATTTATTAGCAAAATGGAGATTTTTCACTACCAGTTTTTTTACCCTGAGTTTTTTTGTTTTCATCTTGTGAAATTCTACAATGTCAGCAGGATTTACCTTTATTTTGTTGTGGATGGTCTCATTATACAATCTTTTTATAAGAATTACTTCTTCCATTTCCTCATAAGGACTTTGTTTTAACGAATCGAGATAACCTCTTTCTTCTGCTACTTTTGCCAGAACTTTGTTTTTAATGACATTTTCTAATGTTTTACCTCTTAAATCACTATCAGTAATTTTTTCTCCACCTACCTTTGCAATAACATCCGCAAAGGATGAAAGGGACATTAAAAAAATAACCGAGAGTATAAGTCTTTTCATATTACCTCCTTTTTTAAGCTTATACAGAATTGCATAAAATGGACATTCTCATTAAATTCATTGTATCTCATTATTACCAATCTTATGCCTATCTTTTATTTTACCAATCTACTTTTTATTGGAAATCTTTATCATAAAATAACATCCCTTTTTCAAAAGTCAAGTTTTTTTCTGACTGCCTCCCATTTTTTTGACAGCATTCATAAAGAATTAAAAAAATTCTTTGTGTTTATCTTCTGTATTTTCTGTATCCTTAGTGGTTTTTAAAAAGTGGGGGATAGGTAATATATATTTTTTCTTGACTTTATTAAAAAAATGATTATGATAAGGCAAAAATAAAAAGACGGGAGGTTTAATAATGAAAAATACATATCAACCACATAATTTGAAGAGGAAAAGAACACATGGATTTAGAGCCAGAATTTCAACTAAAGGTGGGAAAAGGATTTTAAGGAGAAGAAGGAAAAAGGGAAGATGGAAAATTACTGTGTGATAGAAATTGGCAAGGAAACTTAATTTTAGGATTGAGGCAAAAGAGGTGATAAGAAAAGGAAAATACATTAAGGGCGCGAAGGGATTATCTATGTATGTTTTAGATAAACCTGATGCAGGCTTTGGTATTATCACAAAAAAGATTAAAGGCGGTGTCAAAAGGAACAAGATAAGAAAAAGGGTTAGAGATGTTGTTGGGAGAGATATTTCTTTTGATAAAGGGTGGTTGGTATTTGAATTAAATAAAGAATCTCTAAATTTAACATATTTGGAGATAAGACAGGAAATTGAAACGATAATGAAGGAGGCAGAAATATGGCAAAGTTGATTGCAAAGGTGCTGGATTTTTATAAAATGTTTATTTCACCTATAATTCCTCACCATTGTAAATATTATCCTACCTGTTCGGTTTATACGAAGCAGGCTATTCTCAAATATGGCGTATGGAAAGGTGGAATTATGTCAACATGGAGAATTTTAAGGTGTAATCCCTTTAGTAAAGGGGGATATGACCCGGTGAAGTAATATGAAAGAACAAAAAAATCTTTTTCTTGCATATATATTGATATTTATCCTTCTCTTTGCATACCAATATTATTATGTAAAGACTCACCCTCAAAAGGTAATGAAGGGGATAAAAACTCAATCAGATACAGCCCGTCCCGTAAAGACAATAAAAACGCCTAAAAGGATTCAGAAAATTGTACCCGTTACAAAAAAAGAGATAACTAAGGCAAAATCACAGAATAAATTAATCAAGATAGAAACATCCCTTTTCAGATTATCTTTCTCTCCCATTGGCGGTATAATTAAAAAGGTTGAGATAAAACCATATAATGTAATAATTACACCATTATATTCAGGTTTCTATGGAACTTTTTTGATTAAAGGGAATGAAGAGTACAACCTAAATAATATACCATTTTCAGATACTATCTATAAAAAAAATAATGAAACATATCTTGTATTTTCCTTTAAAAATGATACAATTTCATTCCAGAAGGTGTTTGTTTTCAATGATACGACCTATAATTTCAAAATTTTTGCAAATGGAGGAGATAAGGTAGAATTTCTTATACCTGCATTTAAAACAAATGAGAAGATAAGGGATGCGAGGAGATATGCCTCTGCCATTTTTTATATGGATAATAAACCTATTACAATAGGATATAAAAAGATGAAGGGTAAATCTAATGAATCTTTTACAGGGGCAGTAGGATGGGGAGGATATAAATCAAAATATTTCATTTCTGCTGTGTTACCAGAAAAATATGGAGAAGAGGTAAATATACAAAAGATTGGAGAACATCCGTACTTTATTCTGAAAACCGATAAGGATATGAAATTAAATGGATTTATAGGACCATTGGATTACAAAATTCTTCAATCTTCTAAAAAAGGATTTGAAAATGCAATATATTTTGGGATGAGTTTGATCAGACCCATAAGTAAGTTTATATACTATTTTATTGTGTTTTTACATAGATTTATTTCAAATTACGGCTGGGTGATTGTTATATTTACTATTGTTATGGTTGTAGTGCTGTCTCCTTTATCAATGATTAGTTATCACTCAATGCAAAAGATGAAAGAAATACAACCAAAAATAGATGTTATAAGGAAAAAATACGCCAAAGATGCCCCCAGAATGAATAAGGAAATTATGGAGCTTTATAGAAAATCAGGGGTAAATCCGTTTTCCGGCTGTCTCCCTATGTTTATCCAATTTCCCGTATTTTTTGCACTTTATGCTGTCTTAAACAGCACAATCCAGTTAAAAGGTGCTCCATTTATCTGGTGGATTAAGGACCTATCTGTGAGAGACCCATATTTTATACTTCCTGTACTTATGGGAATTTCTATGTATATTCAGCAAAGGTATTTTTCTCCTCAATCTGTCGGACAGGAACAGAAAATGATGTCCTATTTAATGCCCATATTGATGGTATACATATTTGCATTTTTGCCATCAGGGCTTGTTTTATATTGGTTTATATATAATGTTTTGATGATTGGTCAACAATATTATATCCAGAAAAAAGCAAAAGGAGGTTAGGATGGAAACTGTTATAATTGAAGGACCTTCTGTAGAGGAGGCTCTCACCCATGCAATGGATAAATTAAGCGTTTCTGAGGAGAATATTGATTATAGAACAATAAAAACAACAAATGATACTATTAAGATTGAGGCATTCCGAAAATCCGATATTAAAAATACCATTAAGGATATAATTCTCGCATTTCTTGAAAAGATGGGGGGGGCTGGTGGAGTAGAGGTAATAAGGAGGGAAGATGGGTATTATGTGAATATTATCTCTGAAGGTATGGATGGCATTCTCATTGGTAAATCAGGAAAAACTCTTGAAGCGATTCAGCACATTATGTCCCGTATTATTCATAGGAAGGCTGCACCTGTAAAAGTTATAATAGATGTTGCAGGGTATAAAGAAAAGAAGATACATAATATAAAAATAAAAGCCCTTGCATTTGCAGAAGAGGTAAAGAGGACTAAGAGAGAATATGAATTTGAGCCCCTTCCCCCTTCAATGAGAAGAATTATTCATATTACCCTTAATAATAAAAAGGGGATTAGAACATATACGGTTGGAGACGGTGTCTTAAAAAAGGTAATTATTGCCCCATCATATAAAAGATAGTAAAAATTGGGATCAGTCTTACAAATTACATTCGTTCACATCTTCGGTATTTCGCTTTCGGCTCAGAATGACAAGGAGAAAGTGCCTTAGAGGGTCTCTGTCCTAAATTTTTTCTATAGACTTTACTGCCAAGTTTACCTGGATTTCAGGAACAAATATTATTATTTCTCTCCCAATGCTAAGTATTTCCACGATATTTATCCCATTTTTGGAGAGTATTTTAACGATATTTTCAATCATTCCCGGGTGGTCAATATTGGAAACCTTTCTTAAAACTACCATCTTAATGCCATCCCTTTCGGTTATAGATATATTATAGTTTTTCAGGGTATCCCATAATTTCCGAATTGCAATCTTCTTTTGTCTTCTATCAATATAAAAACCAATATAGTTCAGCCCCTGCGTTATGCCGTATATACCCTTCTTATTTTTCAAAAAATCTAATACGACAGAAGTAATTTTATCAATACTTTCTGAATAGATAGTAATCAAACATAATGTTTTTTCTATGGTAAACAATTCTCTTTTAACATAGCCGTCAACAATAGTTCCCTGATAAGAAAGATTTTTATACCTGTGATGTATTATTTTGACCTTTGTTTTCCCTTCTTTGTATGATAATGCATCGGGATGTATAATTGTAGCACCAGTTGAAGAAAGTGTTGCAAGTTTATCAGCGTCAATAAATTTAATCTTATCAGTTTTTACAATATCAGGGTTTACGGGATGGACTCCTTCTGTGTCTGTAACTATCACCACCTCGTTTGCATTCAGGTATTTTCCCGCTATCAGGGCTGTGATATCGCTTGCATTTCTTCCCAGTGTAGAGATTTTTTTGCCCTTTAATGCGATAAACCCGGGTATAATAATTACATCAAAATCTTTGAGCAGGGTATGTATTTTTTCAAATCTTCTTTTTGTTGTGTCATGTTTTAAGTTTCCTTTATTGTCAACAACAATGGGGAATAAATTTTCGTAAGGTAAAATAATCTTTGTTTTTATTCTGAAGTCCTTTAATCCGAAATAGAAGTAGTATGCAGACTGGATTTCTCCTGTGGAAAGCAGAGGCATAGCCTCTTCAATAGATATAAATGAGGAAATTTTTCTTATGTTTGACAGCAATTTATCCGTTGTGTTTCCACCAGCAGAAACAACGCAGATGATTTTATATCCCTTTTCTACTTCATTTATAATGGATGTTATTGCATCCTTTATTCTCCTGGGATTGGATATACTTGTTCCTCCGAATTTTACTACCTTTTTTTTCATATATGTCTCAATATTGTATTAAATAGGTTATCGACTTCTTCCTTTTTTATAATCAATGGGGGTAATAACCTTATAGTATTTTTACCCGGGGTATTTACGATTACTTTATCCTGAAATACATAATTTTTTAATTTCACTGCATCGTCAACATCAAAGCCTATGAATAGCCCCTTTTTTCTTACAGACATACCTTTATTCTCAAAACTCGGGATAAATTTTTTATCAATATATAATGAAAGTTCATTTATATGTGGAAGTAGTTTTCGGGTTTCTGTAAGCACCACTTTTGCAAGTTTCAGGGCAAGTATATTTCCTCCCATTGTAGTTCCGTGGTCTCCTGTTGTGATATTTTCTGCAATTCCTTTATCCATCAGAATAGCCCCAAGGGGAATGCCACCTCCCAATCCCTTTGCAAGTGTAATTATATCAGGTTTAATACCGTAGTGTTCTACTGCAAGAAATTTCCCTGTCCTGCCAAGTCCTGCTTGAATTTCATCTGCAATCAGGATTGCACCTTTTTTTTGCTGTTCTTTTAATGCATCAAAAAACGGTTGAGAACCTTGAATTACACCGCCTGCTCCCTGAATAGGTTCAAATATAATAATATTTGCATCGGCATTTGCGACCTTTTCAGGATTATTCCACGGCAAGAATTCTATTTCTACATCAATTCTGGGAAATTGCTGCTGGATAAATTTATGTGATAAACTTAATGCACCAGATGTTCTCCCGTGAAAAGAATTTGTAAAACTTATAATTTTACCGGGATTTGTTTTCCATGCAAATTTGATTGCACCTTCTACTGATTCTGTGCCAGAATTTGAAAAGAATACATTGTCCATTCCTGTAAACTCACATAATGTTCCTGCCACTTCTTCTTTAATATCTGATAGATACAAACTTGATAGATGCAGAAAAGGATGGTTTTCTGATAGGACTTTGTTGATTTCTGGATGATTATAGCCTAAAAGATTTACCCCCAATCCTGATACAGCATCAAGGTATTTATTACCATTTTTATCTATGAGGTAAATGCCATCTGCATCTTCAACTTCAATTGGATAAGTATTATAAAGATTTAGAAATTTCATACCCTGAATATAAAAAAGCCCTTACTAAATGCAAGGTTTTTTTGAATGCCAACGGGGACGGAGGTTGACAATTTGACATTTTCCCAAAAATTGGGGTCAGTCTTGTGAATTGTGAATTGTGAG
>WFRC01000288.1 GCA_015486685.1 Caldifarciminota bacterium | reverse complement strand
TTTGCAATTAATCCTAACTCTCTTTCAATATTCTTTCCGCTTCTTTCCAATCATCCTCAAATCTTTTGATACCTATATCTGTTAAAGGATGTTTTACCATCTTTTCTAATACCTTAAATGGAACCGTGACTATATCCGCACCTATCTGGGCTGCCTCAACAATATGCATTGGGTGTCTGATAGAGGCAACAATTACCTCTGTTTCATATCCATAATTGTCATAGGTAGTTATAATCTCATCAATTAAATCCATTCCGTTATGGCCTGTATCATCAATTCTGCCAATGAACGGACTTACAAAAGTAGAACCCACCTTTGCAGAAAGCAATGCCTGATTCAGAGAAAACACCAAAGTCGTATTTGTCATAATTCCATCTCCAACCAACAATTTGATTGCCTTTAAGCCCTCAATGGTCATTGGAACCTTAATTGTAATATATTTGCTGATTTCTGAAAGTTTTTTGCCTTCTTCATAAATACCTCTGGAATCGGTAGCGGTAGATTCAGCACTTACGGGTCCCTTTACAACATCACATATTTCTTTAAGTATATCCTGAGGTTTTCTTCCTGTTCTCTTTATTTCCCTCGCCAGTAGAGTTGGATTTGTTGTTACACCATCAAGTATACCCCATTCTGTTATGTTTTTGATTTCATCTACATTCGCCGTATCAATAAAAATTTTCATTACACCTCCTTGTTTAGCAAGTTAAAAGTGAAAACTACGGTCTTTCTCATCGGAGATAAAAAGCACCTTCCTCCATTGGGTGAACACACGGATTCGCCCATTTACTCATTTTTCCCACTACTTAATTACGAAAGCCTTCCTCACTAAATCAAGTAGTTCGTCACTCGCCTTTCCTGTATATATTCTGGCAATAGATTCACCTTCCTGAACAGCCTCACCCACTGTTTTTAAGAAATATATTCCTGCGTAAGGGTCAACCTTTGCCTCCTTTTTTAATCTCCCCGCACCTGCGATTGTTGCAGCAAGCCCTATATCATAAGCATTAATGCCCTGAATAGTGCCTGAATATAAAGAAGTTATTAGAATGGGTTCTTTTGCCATCTTTATCTTTCCAAATTTTCCACCCTGCGCTTTTACCATTTCCTTAAATTTGTCCAGCGCTTCTCCCGATTTTATCTTTTCTTCCAGAAGTGGAACCCCAGCTTTTATACCTGCAATATACAGCATCCTCTCCCCAAGTGAAAGCACATTGTCCATCAAATCATTTGGGCAATTTCCCTGCATACAATCGATTGCCTCGACTACTTCAATAAGGTTTCCCACCGCTCTACCTATGGGAACATCCATATTGCTGAATAGAAACTCTATATGCTTTCCCATCCCCTGCCCTATCCTCCTTGTAAGAAATGCAAGCATTTTTGCCTCATTTCTCCTTTTCAAGAAAGCCCCTCTTCCAACCTTTATATCCAGCACAAGTCCATCTATATCTTCCGAAAGTTTTTTTGAAAGTATGCTTGAAACAATAAGTGGAACAGATGACACAGTACCCGTTACATCTCTTAATGCATATAATTTTTTATCTACCGGGGCAATTTCATCTGTTTGCGTAATAATTGAACATCCAACCTTTTTAAGAACCTTTTTGAAATCTCTTAGAGATAATTCAACCTTATAACCGGGTATTGATTCCATCTTGTCAGCCGTACCACCTGTAAATCCCAGTGCTCTTCCTGTAATCATTGGCACTACAACGCCGCAACTCGCCATAAGGGGAGCCAGTATTATACTTGCTTTATCTCCAACTCCTCCCGTAGAATGCTTATCTACCTTTGGCTTATCGATATCAGAAAGGTCTAATGTTCTACCGCTTTTAATCATTTCATTAATCAATGCTATAATCTCTGGTTCATCAAGCCCTTGAAAATATATAGCCATCAAAAACGCCGACACCTGATAATCAGGGATTCCCTTTTTCAAGTATAACTGAATAAAGGCACGTATCTCATCCTCTTGAAGCATCTCTCCTTCTCTCTTCTTCCTGATAATCTCTACAAAATTAAAATCTTTCAAAATAACCTCCATTATTAAATTGTAGTATATAATAACATCCATTTTACATATGTCAATTGAATTTTTCTCTTGATTTTTCGATTTAATTTATTAAAGTCTATCTATGAATAGTAATAAAAGAAGCATATTCCTTATTATAATATCCACATTTCTTACAAGGGTGATTTTTTACATATCGGGTATAACCAAAGGTATGGATAAAATCATTCCCAGTGATACAATACATACTTATCTCCCTATCGCAAGAAATATTTTCAGTGTCGGGAAATATTCCAGCAGTGTATCTCCTCCGTATATCCCTGATGCATTTGTGCCCCCGTTATATCCCATTTTACTCGGCATTTGTAGAAATATCCATTTATTAATTATACTCCAGATAGGTATTTCTCTTTTGTTCGCATTTTTCATCTACAAATTTGGTAAAGAAATATTTAATGAAAAAACAGGATTTTATGCATCCCTAATTTTTTCTATATCTCCGGGCTTTATCTATTATAGTCTTTTACCCCTCCCGGACTTTATCTATGCATTTTTTCTATTCCTTGCACTTTATTATCTCTGGAGAAAAAAATTCCTGATTACGGGAATAACGATAGGCCTTGGAATTCTATTAAAACCTATTGGATTTTTGCCACTTCTACTTTTCTCCATTTTTATTTTATGGAAAAGATACTGGAAAGGGATTTTGAAATTTTTCATCCCAATCACGATTCTTCTATCCCCATGGTATGTAAGGAACAAAATTACATTCCATCACCTTAGTTATTCTGCACTCCCTGCATATTCCTTACTCTATACAGATGTAGCAATATTAAAGGCATATATAAATAATGTTCCGTTTACAACAAGGGAAAATGACCCTGCTCTGGACAGTATTAGCATCAACATTGAAAAGGAAATTCCGTATACAGCGAATAATATGGAAATGACAAGTAAATGGCGGAGTTATGCTTTGATGGAAATTTTATCTCATCCTTACGCATATATCAAAATAAGCACAAAAGGTGCAATATTTACTGCATTGGGAACAAATGTAAAATATTTACTCTCTTTTATCCCACATTATAACCCTGTAAGGACAGGTGTTACAACTGCACTCCTGAAAGGAAACATCAAAGAAACACTTGTAAGACTCAGAAAAAATGGGATTCCATTAGTATTTATTTTTCTTGAAATAATCGGAATTGTATTACTCTGGATACTATCTATTTATGGGTTGCTAAATTTCAATGATAAGGGCATAGGGATTATGATTTTACTACTTTCTCTTCTAACTATCCTCATCCCGGGACCTGTCGGAAACGGAAGGTTCAGATTACCCATTGAATCTCTACTTTATCTATTCGGAATAGCCGGGTGGCTAAATAAATTCAAAAAATAGAGGCTTATAAATCAGGAAAATTGGCCTATAATTCGCTGAAAATATCACAGAGTCAAGCACCGTCCCCAACCTGTGTTAAGCATCGTCTTCAGGCTGATTTAGTATCTTTGAGATTTCTTCCCGTATATCGAGTTCCAACCAGGTTGTAAGTAATTCAAGCATATTAACAACTCCAATTACACCTTTGGTGTTATCAACCACAGGAATTGATTCTAAATTATTGTTAAACATCAAATTAAAACATTTGGCAAAACTGTCTTCTTCTTTCACATATACATCATACAGGGATATTAAATCCTCAGCCTTTTTTGCCAGCGCATTTTTTACCATCCCATATCCTATTTTATCTGTATCTATATAATCCTTAAATGCAAAACCTACTATATCCCGCAGGGTAATAATACCGATAAGTTTCTTATTTTCATCCACAACAAACAAAGACCTCACCATAGGGTCATCTGTCAACGAAAAAACTAAGGTCTTTATATCATCATTTTTATGCACTATGGTAGGTTCTACCTTTAATAATTTTCTTATTTGTTTTACCTTTATTATCTCCATTTATCCCTCCTAAATATGGATAGGAAATCCCTCTAACATCAATGCAGATTCTCTTATAATTTCAGAAAATGTCGGATGTGGATGGATTGTTTCAGCAATATCTTCCGCAGTAAGGTTCCACCTCATTGACAGCGTACCTTCCTGTATCATCTCTGATGCATTATTACCAATGATATGCAATCCCAACAACTTCCCATCCTCTCCTTTTATCATCTTGACAAATCCTACAACTTCTCTTGAGGCAATTGCCCTTCCATTTGCAGAAAAGGGAAATTTTGCCACAGTATACTTTATATTTTTCTTTTTTAATTCATCTTCGGTTTTACCTACATCGGATATTTCCGGATGACTATAAACAACAGCAGGTATAAGTTCCTCTGCCCTTTTTTTGTTTCCCTTCATAATGTTCTCAATCGCTATTTCCCCTTCGTAATATGCCTTATGTGCAAGATAAGGTCCCCCCACAATATCTCCCGCACCATAGATGCCTTTTACACTTGTTTCCATAAATTCATTTACCTTGAGATGGCGGTCCTCAACACCTATATTTTCGGGGAGAGAATTAAGGTTAGCAGTTCTTCCGATAACGCATAACACATTATCTCCACGAATAGATTTTTCCGCCTTTTCTTGTTTAAAAATTACATTGAAACCTTTATCATCCTTCTTAATTTCCTTTGTATCTGCATTAAGATAGAAATCCACACCCCTTTTTTCCATCTCCCTCCTTAAAACATTCGATATCTCCCTATCTACACCCAGCAAAATTTCATCCATAATTTCAATTATACTGACCTTACTGCCAAATGCATTAAAGATTGAGGCAAATTCAACGCCAATTACACCTCCCCCTATTATAATCAAATTCTTCGGTATCTTCGGTGAGTTCAAGGCTTCATCACTCCCCCATGCATATTCTATACCTTTAATTTTTGGCAAAAAGGGCACAGAGCCTGTTGCAATAAGAAATTTATCTACTGAGATTTCTAATTTTTCACCATTCCCTTTCTCCACAATACAGGTATTACCTTTTATTTTGCCTGTCCCTTTTATCACATTCACACCCCTCTTTTTTAAGAGAAGTTCTACGCCCGATGTCAATCTTTTACTTGACATCTTCGCAAATCGTTTTACCTTTCCCCAATCAAATGCAATATCTTTAATGTCCACACCCATTGCACCTGCCACTTTCGGAGACGAGTAATATCTTGCCGCAGAAATTAATGCCTTTGTCGGAATACACCCCCTATTCAAACAAACTCCCCCTATATCTTCCTTTTCAATAAGGTATATTTCACCACCCATTATGGCACCTTTTAATGCAGACGCATATCCTGCCGGACCTCCGCCAATGATACATACCTTCATATAATTTCCCCTATTTTATGCTGAATCTTCGAAATTACATCTTCAATCTTCCCTTCTACTTCAAAACCTGCTGCGTTCTTATGCCCACCACCTCCAAAATATACCGCAAGTTGATTTACATCTGTTCCCTTCTTTGACCTTAAAGAAACCTTAATAATTCCTTTATCCCTTTCTTTAAGTAAAACTGAAACTTTTACTCCTTTAATAGTCAATCCATAATCACAAAATTCTTCTGTTTCCGCTTCATTTGAATCATTCTGATGCAGCATTTTTCTGGTAACATACATTATAGTGTATCCATTATGTATCTCTAATGTCCTCAATACATCACCTAATAATCTTACCCTGTTGGGTCTATCTTCAAACCATATTCTGGATGCTATCGCAGAAGGGTCAACACCAATTTTAACGAGTTTTGAAGATACATCAAATGTATTGGCACGGGTATTCGGATACTTGAATGACCCCGTATCTGTGCATATACCAAGATATAACAATTGAGCGATATCTTTATCTATTTCACAAATAGGTTTTAAGAGTTCATACAAAATCTCTGAAGTGGAAGAATAATCAGGTTTAATAATATTTACAGTGCCAAATAGTTCATTACTGATATGGTGGTCTATATTGACAATAAATTTGTCCTTTAACTCTATATCTTTTATAATTGTTCCGAGTCTTCTGATGTTTGCTGTATCAAGAAAAAAAATCACATCAAAATCGCCTGATGGGGCACTATTCTTTACCCATTTAATATCAGGAAAGTTCTCAAATCTCCACGGCACAGGGTCTTGATTGTATATATAAAAATTCTTCTTTAATTTTTCAAGGCACAATGCGAGTGCAAGTTGGGAGCCAATAGAATCTCCATCGGGGCTTATATGCGAAGAGATAAAAAATGACCTGTTTTTTAAGATAATGTTTTTAAGTGTACTTCGTTCTCCCATTAAATATAAAATCTCCTTATGTTATAAAAAATCGTTAATCGTAAATCGTCATTCGTTAATTGTAGCAACAACAGATTTCACCCTCACCTTAATCCTCTCCCGTCAAGGGAGAGGAAAATCCCATGCCTTTATCATTTTTCACTTTACATTTTCATATCCGTATCACCATATAATCGTATCACTGTTCTTAGTGAGGTAATCGGGATTAGGAAATCCCTCCTACATATCCATCCCATCTACTATACCCTAATATCACTTCCTACTTCTTACTTATTATGCCTCTCGGCCTTTTTCTTTTTCTATTGAAGCAAGTAGACCCTCTATTTTTTCATACTTTTCAAGTCCGTCATCATAGATAAAATTTAATCGCGGGGTATATTTTAACCTTATTCTTTCTGCTACGGACTTTTGAATAAGTCTTTTCCCATTATTTAAAGCATTCTGTGCAGATGCAATATATTCAAGGTTATGCACGGTAAAAAATATCTTCGCATCCCTTAAATTGGACGATACCTCTGCCCTTGTAATGGTTATAAATCCTATATTATGGTCTAATACATATCTTTCCACGGTGCGCGAAACCTCTTTTTTTATAAGTGCGTTTACCCTTTGCAGTCTTTTCATAATTTATCCTCCAGAGTAAATGTTAAAATTTCAATTCCATCTTCCTGCTCAATGTTTTCCTTTATCTTCTGAAATGTCTCCTTTATTTTATTTCCATCACCACCCACATAGGCAAGAGCCAATTTTGTTCTCTGCCATTTATCCAGATAATCCACCTCGGAGATGGAAACATTGTATCTATGCCTTACCCCATCTTTAACCTTATGAAGAAACCTTCTCTTTTCCTTTAATGAATGGGAATATGGTAAGTAAATATCAAAAGTGCAAAGGAGTAATCTCATAATGTCCTTTCTCTCTCCACAATTTCATAGGCAATTATCACATCACCTTCTTTTAAGTTTTTCGATACACCAAGCCCAATGCCACACTCAAACCCTGCTTCAACTTCTTTCACATCCTCCTTAAACCTTTTAAGTGATGTAATTTCTGTCTCAAAAATCACTTCATCGTTCCTCAACACCTTTGTCTTTGCTCCTCTTATCATTTTCCCCGCTTCTACATAAGAACCTGCTATAAAACCTAATTTTGGCAATTTAAACAGTGCCCTTACAACTGCCTTGCCTATTTCTACCTCTTCCCTCTCCGGTTCTAATAAACCTGTCATCGCCAGTCTTATATCATCTGTTGCCTCGTATATTATGTTATATAACCTAATTTCAACCCCTTCTACCTTCGAAATTTCCCTTGCCCTTTGCTCAGCCCTTACTTTATATCCCACTGAAATTGCCTTTGAAGCAGATGCAAGCAAAACATCATTCTCTGTTATATCCCCGATACCCTTATGTATAATATTTACAATCACTTCATCCGTGGAAAGTCCGGACAACACATCTGCGAGGGCTTCTACTGCACCTGCATCGTCGCCTTTCATTACTATCTTTAATTCTTTAACCTCTCCCTTTTTCATCTCCTCCTGAAATTCCTTAAGCCCAAACGCAGCCCCTTTCTTTTGTTCCTGAGAACGAGCAGCAATTTCCCTCTTCTTACTGATTTCCCTCGCCTTTCTATCATCTTTAACAACAATAAATGTATCACCTACATTAGGAGGTTTATTGAAACCAAGAATCTGGACTGCTATTCCTGGAGTTGCAACATTCAATCTATTACGCCACTCATCAAATAGGGCTTTAACCTTTCCAAAAACCCTCCCTGCTATAAACGGGTCTCCGATATTCAATGTTCCCCTCTGAATGATTACCGTAACAATATTGCCTCTTCCTCTTTCTTTCTTTGCTTCCAGAATTACACCCTTTGCAGGCCCCTTATAAGGTGCTTTTAATTTTAAGTCTTCTGCAAGAAGCACAATTGCTTCCAATAACTCATCTATGCCTTCACCCGTCCTTGCAGACAGCTCAACAGCAATGATATCACCGCCATATTCCTGAACCAATAAATCCTTATTGGCGAGTTGACGCTTTACTTTTTCAGCATTAGCATCGGGAAGGTCAATTTTATTAATTGCGACAATAATGGGAGTTCCACCTGCATGGGCATGGTCTATAGCCTCAACTGTTTGGGGCATAACACCATCATTTGCAGCAACAACAAGAATTACTATATCTGTTACTTTTACCCCTCTTGCTCTCATTGCCGTAAATGCCTTATGCCCGGGTGTATCTATAAATGTAATAATTTTATTATTAAATTCCACACGATATGCACCGATTTTTTCTGTTATACCACCCTTTTCCGTTGCTACAACATTGGTCTCCCTTATCCTATCAAGCAGTGTTGTTTTCCCATGGTCAACATGCCCCATTACTGTTACAATAGGTGGCTTTTCTTTATATTCACTGTATTCTTCACCCTTCGTAATAATATTTTCTACTTCATATTCCTTCATCAATCGGGCTTTATACCCAAATTCCTCAGCAATGAGAGAAATGGTATCAAAATCAAGCCTCTGATTTAATGTCACAGAAAATCCTATCTCAAGGCATTTAAGGATTACATTGTTAGGATGGATATTTAGCATTTTAGCCAGTTCAGTTACAGGTATAAATTCCTGAACATTAATGATATTCTCTTCCTTTTCTTCTATACCCGGTATCTTCCTTTTTTTCTTTTTTGATTTTTTCACGCCCTTCTCTATACGGGCTAATGTCTGTTTCAATTTCTTCTTTACTTCCACAGGATTTGCAACAGGACGTTTGAATTTCTCTTTACCCTTCTTGTGTGGAGGTTTCAATATATGGGCAGGGGGTTTCGCACCACCCTTTATCTTTTGCCTATGTATCTCTTTCCTCTTTATTTCACTCTTCCTCGTTTCTTCCTTCTGCTTTTCTATATATGATGTTACCCTTTGAATATCCTCAGTAGAAAGTGCAGACATATGACTTTTAACCTTAATATTCAATTTCTTGAGAATATTTAAGAGTGCTTTACTTGTCAGACTTATGTGCTTTGCCAGTTCATAAACACGCATATTTTTCCTTTTTATCCAATGTTAAGTACCTCATTTATTGCCTTGTATATTTTATCCGCGGTCTTTTCACCAATCCCTTTGAGTTTCATTAAATCTTCTTTGCCTAATTTCATAATATCATCTGCTGTCTTAATTTTTGCCTTTTTTAGTGTTTCAATGATTTTTGGCGGTATTGTTTTTAAGTTTTTAATCTTAATTTCTTTTTGCTTCTCACCTAATTTTTCTTTATAAGACGCACTCTGAGACACTACATCAATTTCCCATCCTGTAAGCCTCGATGCAAGGTAGACATTTTGCCCTTCTTTACCGATAGCCACTGAAATCTGGTCATCAGGCACGATACAGGCTGCCTTTTTTTCTTCTTTATTTAAAATAACCCTGACAACACTCGCGGGAGATAATGCCCTGGTTATAAGAACAGAGGGTTCATTGCTCCATGATATAACATCAATTCTTTCACCGCTCAGTTCTCTCCCGATTGATTGAACTCTTGACCCTTTCATACCCACACATGACCCAACAGGGTCAATCTTTTCATTCTTAGAGTAAACAAGAATTTTTGCCCTGGTACCGGGCTGTCTTACAACCCCTTTTATTTCAACAATGCCCTGAAATATTTCCGGCACTTCAAACTCAAATAATCTTTGCAGAAACTCAGGTCTTGTACGAGAAAGATAAATTAAAGGACCTCTGCCTGTCATCACAACTTCTGTTATAAGTGCCTTAATATTACTTCCCTGAGAATAGAATTCATTAGGAATTTGTTCTCTATATGGAAGAAGCCCTTCTGCTTTACCCAAATTTACATAAATACCTATTCTGACAAATCTCGTAATAGTGCCTGTTATTATTTCACCTACTCTACCATTAAATTCCTGGAAAATAATATCTTTCTCGGCATCTTTTACTTTTGAAGTCAAATAATACCTTAACCCCCTTATGGCATTTCTACCAAGTCTCTCTATAGGTATCTCAATATTTATATCACTACCTATTGAAGCTGTCGGTTTTTTTTCTTTCGCATCTTCCAAACTTATTTCGTTGTCCTCATCCTCTACATTTTCTACCACTTTCTTAACCACAAAAAGTTTTATGAGTCCGGAGGATTCAGAAATCTCTACATTAAACTCTTTCACATCAGGAAACTTCTTATGGAGTGCCTGGGTAAGCCCTTCTCTTAACGAGTCTACTACAAAGTTTTTTTCAATCCCCCTCTCTCGTGCAATCTCACTGAGCATTTCAACAACCATTTGATTCACTTGATTCATAATATCTCCTCCAAATTTCTTTTTTTTCTGCCACCAGGCGAAGAAACCTCTAATCTATAAGGATAAGGGATGGGGTCTTCTACATCAAGCACCGTAGAAAGATGTTTTGAAACTCTCTCACAATCCCCGATAGTAACACCTGAAGGCTTATCCAAAAAAACTCTTAAAACTCTATTGCCCTTAAATTCAAGGTCGTAAAGTTCAATGCCTTCATTTGTAAAATCTCCTTCTTTAAGTGTCCTCTGCACAATCTCTACAAGTGTCTTTTCTAATTCATCCATTTTTTAATATCTCCATTGTTTTATTTATAAGTTCTGCCTTTTTTACATCAAATTTTTCGCCTGTTCCCCTTAATTTAATCTCAACATTACCATTTTTCAACCCCTTTTTTCCGATGGTAATTCTCAGAGGTATACCAATCAAGTCTGCATCCTTAAATTTTACCCCGGGGGTCTCGTCTCTATCATCGTAAAGGGCATCAATACCTTTATTCTTAAACTCATTATACACTTTCTCACTGAGTTCCGCAGTTTCTTTATCATTTACATCTAAATTCGTTATCAAAATATCGTAAGGTGTAATTGTGTAATTCCACACAATTCCGTTATCGTCACTATTCACCTCCACAACCGAAGCCATTATCCTTTCAATCCCAATGCCATAACTCCCCATAACAACGGGTTTTCTTTCACCATTCTTATCAGTAAAGAGTGCATTCATCGCATTTGAATACTTTGTTCCCAACTTAAATATATGCCCTAACTCAATAGCATTCTTTACCTCAAGAGGACTGCCACACTTTTTACAGACATCCCCATCTTTTACCCTTCTAACATCCAGATATTTTAAAACATTCACATCCCTTTCAATATCTATACCTGTATAGTGATAGTTATCTTGATTTGCGCCACTTATCATCCCCTCTGCATCCCTTAAACTCATATCGGCATAGGTTTCAATATTTAATCCAACGGGGCTGATATATCCGGGAACAGCACCTGTATATTTCTGAATCTCTTCACTGTGTGCAGGTCTTATATTTGGAAATATACTTTCCAATCTCCTCTCGTCAATTTCATAATCCCCCCTAACCACAATAAAAACAGGTTTATCATCTATAATATACAAAAGACTTTTCATCAAAAAATGTTTCTCAACACCGAAAAATTTTGCAACCTCTTCAACGCTTCCCTCCACAGGTGTATGCACCTTCTTCAATTCAGCAGATTTATATTTTACCCTTACAGGTATTGATTCTGCTACCTCTGAATTTGAGGCATAACCGCAATGAGAACACTTTACAACAGTATCCTCTCCAATATCCGCAATTACCATAAATTCATTGGATTCAGAACCTCCCATAATTCCACTTGAAGCACTCACAACTGTGGTACTCAGCCCACACCTTCGGAATATCTTTGTATATGCGTCATAATGCTTATTATAACTCTTGCCGAGCCCATCAAAATCTGTATCAAAGCTATAGGAGTCCTTCATAAAAAATGTCTTACCCCTCAATATACCACCCCTTGGTCGTGGTTCATCCCTATATTTTAACTGAATCTGATACCATATCTGGGGTAAGTCTCTCCAGGACTTTATGTGAGAACGGGCAATTTCTGCCATAACTTCCTCATGAGTAGGTGCAAGTGCAAACGCGTGCTGTTTCCTATCCTGGAGTCTGTACATATCATCACCATAATCTTTCCATCTTCCTGTCTCCTCCCATAATTCCTTAGGTGTAAGGGCAGGGAGATACATTTCCTGCGCCCCAATTGCATCCATCTCCTCTCTCACAATCCTCATAACCTTATTCATCACTCTCCAGCCCAGGGGTAAGAAACTATAAACACCACTTGAAGAGGATTTAATATATCCCGCTCTCAGAAGGAGTTTGTGACTCTTTACAATCGCCTCCTTTGGCACTTCTCTCAATGTAGGTATAAAAGCATTTTTCCATCTCATATCTCTCATAATAACAAAAATATTCTTATAGTCAAGGATAAAAAGAGAATGAGAGAAAATATATTGGTTCAAAAGTTGAAAGTTCTTATGGAATATTGGAAAAATTATAGATTAAATATTTTGCCGGGATTTAGAATATTATCAGGGTCAATTGCCTTTTTGATTTTCCTCATAAGATTTATATTTCCAGATGGCAACGCCATCTCTATGTAAGGTTTTTTTACAAGTCCAATCCCGTGCTCCCCTGATATCATACCGCTAAGAGAAAGGGCAAGTTTATATATATCTCGAAGAATAAGGCTTAATCTTTCCTTAATATCCTCTGATTCCTTTATTATATTTACATGGATATTCCCATCTCCAAGATGCCCAAAGCATACGATTTTTACACCATATTTCTGTTTTATCCTGTTCAATTTTTCTATAAATTCCGGTATATTTGACCTTGGGACTACAACATCCTGTGATGCAATCTTACCTTCTGATTTCAATGCACGAGAGATATTTCTCCTCGCTTCCCATATCCTTCCTCTGGTAGGCTTTGTATCGGCAACCATAACATCTATTGCGTTATGTTTCAATGCAACCTCTCCCACCTTTTCTATTATACTATCAAGATATTCTTTCTCTCCGTCAAATTCTATTAAAAGGTGGATTTCTGCGTCTCCAAAAGGTAAATCTTTGTTCAAAAATCTCTCGGCAGATTGAATTGCCTCCCTTTCCATAAATTCCAGGGCAGTAGGTAATACAGGGAGATTGAATGCCGTCTCCACAGCATCATCCATATTTGTATATGGAATTAACAGGTCAACAGAAAATGTGGGCAAAGGCATCAGCCTAACGATTGCCTCTGTAATAATCCCCAGGGTTCCTTCTGAATTAACAAAGAGTCCTGTAAGATTATAACCTGTTGAATTTTTCAAGAATTTTCCGCCTGTTTTTATCATAGTCCCATCAGGCAGGACAACGGTTAATCCGTAAATATAATTTTTTGTAGTCCCATATTTCACTGTTCTTGCCCCACCTGCCCCTGTGGCGATATTCCCTCCAATGGTGCAGATATCAAGGGAAGCAGGGTCTGGCGGATAAAACAATCCATAGATTTTAGCCTGGTTGCTTATTTCCTGGGTGATTACCCCGGGCTCTACAACCGCCATCCAATTCCTTTTATCAATTTCTAATATCTTATTCATATTTTCAAGAGAAAGCACAACCTCATTCTGGATAGGAACTGCTCCACCTGCCAATCCTGTTCCTGCACCTCTTGGCACAACAGGGATTTTCTTTTGAAAAGCAACTTGCATAATTTGAGCTACCTTTTGAGCCGATTTAGGTTTTAATACAAGTCCTGTGGAGCCCTTGAGGTTTGGTGTTTCATCTTCACAATATTTTTCAAGCAATTCTCTATCTGTTATAATTTCATCCCTTTCAAGAAATTTGCGAAATGTAGAAATAATTTGGGGGTTATCCATTATTTTTCATATAGGACTTAATAACTGTCCTGACAATACTGTAAATAAACAAGAGGATACCAATGATGTAAATTCCAGAAGGAAATTTATCAGGGGTATATTTGAAAATATCCTGGATACTGTATTTTAATGTAACATAAACGGGAATAGTTATAAACGACAAGAAAATAATAAATAATCCTGCAAGCCCTGTTGACTGTGATATTTTATCCATACCCGCATATTGTTTTTTGTCTATCAATCTAAGAAATAGGATAGAGGAAAAAATAAATATAATAGAAATGACTAACGGATACAAAACAGGGGACATCCAGGGAATAGGAATAAGAAACAAAATATCCCAATTTAATGGAGAAGTAGGCCAGTCAATAAGAACTTTAAGGAAAAAATAATAGGAAATATCCCATATACCGAATATAAAGAGAAAATAAAATAACCTTTTTCGTCTTCTTATGTGAGCAGAGAGATACGAAACAGAAAGAAGCATAGCAATAGTAGCAACTTCCCTCCATACCTCAATCCTGAGAATGTTGGCAGGCATTAATACCAGAGGGAAAAGAGATGTGGTTCCAGGATACGCAATATACCGAAGGTAGGCAACCACAGCAGATTCTACAAACCCCATTGATATTCCAAATATTATTAAACTTGTTAATCTCTTCATTGGACAATATAGATAAAAAATAATATATAAAAGTCAAGGAAAAAACAGATTGCTTCACAATATCCTGATTATCAAGCATTATTGGTGTCGGTGTTTGACAAGTTGACAACTTGGAAAAAGTAGTTTAGGAAGTTATTAGCGTGGGGTTAAGATATAGACGCATTATTGGTAAATAAACAGAGTAATATATCCAATCTTGATTTCTTCGTTTCGTATAGAATTTAAGGATATCGTTTCATAATATCTTGATTATCAAAAGAAATCTTTCGGCTGACTTGTCAACTTGTCAAACACCGACACCAACGGAAAACGGAAAACGAACGGAAAACGGAAAAAACACTATCGGAAAAATTTTACTTGAACTCTCAATTTTAATCGTTATTATTCTCACTATGAAAGAATTAAAGGTGATGCTCCAATATATATTCAGGCATAAATCGAGGGTTATAACAGGGCTTATCTTCTTAATTATTGTTGACAGTGCCCAGATTGTAATCCCAAGAATTTTGAAGTATGCAGTAGATGATATAGCAACAGGAAAATTTCACCACAACCTCCTGACATACGCCTTTGCCATTATAATTATAGCACTATTTATTGCGTTCTTCCGATATTGGTGGAGATATTTTGTTATAGGTTCTGCCCGTCTTGTAGAAAAAGAGATGCACGAAGAAATCTTCCAGCATGTGCTCACACTTGATCCACTATTTTTCCAGAAATATTCCGCAGGTGATATAATGGCACGCATTACGAATGATGTGAATGCCGTCAGGATGGCCGCAGGGATAGGGGTGGTTGCTTCTACTGACACCATTATTCTTTCGATTTTATCCCTGTTTATGATGGTAAAGATAAATTTACTCCTTACGCTTTATGCCTTAATACCGCTGCCTGCACTCACTATAATTACATTCTTTTTCAGCAGAGTTGTCCATATAAGATTTGGGAAGGTTCAGGCTGCATTTTCATCTATTACAGAAAAGGTAAGGGAGTTGATTTCCGGCATAAGGGTTATCAAGAATTTTGTGCAGGAAAATGGGGCAGTCCAGGATTTCAAAAAGGACAATCAATTATATCTTGATAAGGCAGTTTCTCTTATTCGGTATAGTGCTGCCTTCGACCCATTTTTGATGTTTTTTGCAAACCTTACTGTTGCATTAATTCTATATCTTGGCGGTATAAGGGTAATATTCGGAACCATTACACTCGGTGATTTTGTTGCATTTACAGGATATCTAAATATCCTTATCTGGCCTATGATTGCACTGGGCTGGGTAATAAATCTTTTGCAGAGGGGTCGGGCTTCAATGAAGAGAATATTAAATCTTTTAGAATCACAATCAACCATAGTAGATAAGGGAACAAAACAATTAAACATCAGGGGAAATATTGAGACAAGGGACCTTACATTTGCATACAACGGAACACCTGTGCTGAAAAATATAAATGTGAAATTCGCACCCCATAGGTTTACTGCCATCGTTGGAAAAACAGGCTCTGGCAAAACGACCCTCGTAGATTTAATTATGAGATTTTACCCCTCTTCTGGTATATTTATAGATGGAATACCTATTGAGGAAATTCCTCTAAAAAAACTGAGGTCTGCAATTGGTTATATCCCACAGGAAACATTCTTGTTCTCTGATACAATAAAAAACAATATCGCATTTGGTAAATTTGATGTTGGGATTGATAATGTCATTGAAGCAGCGAAGATGGCACAGATTTACGATGAAATTATGGAAATACCCGGGGGATTTGATGCTCGATTAGGTGAAAAGGGCATTAACCTATCAGGGGGACAGAAACAAAGAATCGCAATAGCAAGGGCACTTATTATACAACCTGAGATAGTAATCTTTGATGATTCCCTCTCTTCGGTAGATTCAAATACTGAAAAGGCAATTATGGAAAACATTCGGGAATTCCTGGAAAAAAGGACATCTATCATAATAAGCCATAGACTGGGTGCGATTCAGGATGCAGATGAAATCATTGTTCTCCAGAATGGAGAAATAGTTGAAAAAGGGAAACATCAGACATTAATTAAAAAGGGAGGCATATATAATGAAATGTATAACCTCCAGATGATAAAAGAGAGATTGGAAGAAAATGCATAAATGGGATAAATACGAAGAGAGTAAATTAACAAAAATTTATGACATAAGGTTATTTAAAAGGTTACTGAAATTTGCAAAAGCCTATACCTGGATTTTTATTATGAATATATTTCTTTTATTCATAACAACGGGTATTGATTTAAGTCTTCCTTATCTTACCAAGATTGCAATTGATAAATATATTGTGGTAGATGCAAGAGAAATTATTAAGGCATCAAAGTTCCAGAATATAATAGAAATAAATGGCAAAAAGTTTTTACTCCTTTCAACACTGTCTCAATATAAAAGGAAAGAAGGTGAGATAAAACATATCTTCGGCACTATTTCATATTATATATTCGAGATAAATAAAGAGACAGAAAAAATAGGATATAAATATGGGGCATTGATGGGAAAAAAATATGGTGCATTTACCGCCATACAATTAAAGAAAATTCCACTTAAAGATAAATTGAAACTCAGGGGTGGTGATATAAAAAATATAAAAAGGATAGCCCTGATATTTATTGGAATGCTCTTAATTATGCTCGGAATAGGATTTTTACAATCTTACCAGATTCAATATCTTGCAGAAAAAATTTCTTTTGATATAAGGCAAATTGTGATGAAGAAGATATTTCACCTGCCCATTTCATTCTTTGATAAAAATCCCGTAGGAAGACTGGTAACAAGGGCTACAAATGATGTTAGGGCTTTGTCAGATATGTTTACAGGTGTTCTTATCTATTTAGTAAAGGATACTGTATTCATTTTAGGTATAATAGGGATTATGTTCCATTTAAACATATTACTTACATTACTAACCCTGTCAATATCGCCATTGATAATCTATGTTACCTTTGAATTTAGAAAAAGGTCAAGAGACGCATATAGAAATGTAAGGGTAAAATTGGCAAAGATAAATGCAAAGGTTCAGGAGGTCATATCTGGTATTAAGGTTGTCCAGGCATTCAACCAGGAAAAGCGTATCAATGATGATTTTTATAAAACTAATACAGGGTATTACAACGCTACAATGTCAATGGTAAAGGTATTTGCGATATTCAGACCGCTCATTGAAGTGATTGGAGCAATAGCAACAGCAATGATTCTTTACTTTGGCGGTAAAGGTATTCTCGCCTCCCTGTTTACATTCGGTGGTCTTGTCGCATTTCTTTCATATATAGAAAAATTCTTTGAACCTATAAGGGATATCAGTGAAAAATATAACATTTTACAGGGGGCAATGGCAGCAGCAGAGAGGATATTTATACTTCTGGATGAAAAGGAAGAAGAAAAAGAGGCAAAAATTCACAGGATAAAAACAAGGGGCAATATTGAATTTAAAAATGTGTGGTTTGCTTATGAAGATGAAAAATGGGTATTAAAGGATGTATCATTCAGGGTTGCACAGGGTGAACAATTAGGTATAGTGGGATATACAGGCTCGGGAAAAACAACGATTATTTCACTCCTTTTGAGATTATATGAACCCCAGAAAGGCAAAATCTTGATTGACGGTATAGATATCAGAAAGATAACACCGCAGGAATTAAGAAAAAATATAGCAGTAGTGCTTCAAGAGCCATTTTTATTCAGCACATCAATAAGAAAGAATATCTCTCTCTGGGCAGATATTGAAGATAATATCTTAAATAGAAGTATTAAGATATCAAATCTTAGTATGGTATTGAAAAAAAAGAAAGAAAAACTAAACGAATTTGTTGGGGAAGGAGGAAGTGGGTTTTCTACGGGAGAAAAGCAACTTATCACATTCGCAAGGGCTGTAGCATTTAATCCCCCTATTCTTGTAATGGATGAAGCAACGGCAAATATTGACCCCAATACGGAACACCTTGTTCAGGATGCGCTATGGAAAATAATGGGAGATAGAACATCCATTGTAATAGCACATAGGTTGGCAACCCTGAAAAAGATAAAGAGGGTACTGGTTATCCATAAGGGTAAGATTGTAGAAGAAGGGAATCATCAGGCATTGATGAAAAAGAAAGGTATATATTATAATCTATATAGATTACAGGAAATAAAATGAAGAGTGAAAAGTGCAAAATCAACGAAATAAACGAATAAAGTAAACACGAGTCACGGTCACGGAACACGTTCTTTATACTTCTCACTTCCGCATTTCGCATTATTATAGGTGGCACTTTCTCTTTAATTCATCAATAAAACACAGGGACTACTTTTGGAAGAATAGAAATCTCTATCCTCTTTGAAGGTGGCAGCAGATTGCCGTCTGTATGAGACAGCAGTGGTGTTTTCAATAGAATCGTAATGGATTTTACCTTTCGGTAATGGACAATTCTCAGGTCTTTATGTTTACCTTTATATACCTTACCAAGATTTTTGAAAAAGGTAAAAAATGGAACATCTTCAATCACAGATAAGTCAAGAATACCATCGTCCATTTTTGCATCAGGCAGCAGGTTAAACCCGCCACCCATATATTTGCCAATACCTACTGTTAATAAATATATATTGCCCTTAAATATAAAATTTTCCTCTTGAAGTGTTATCCATTTTGATTGATATGAGAAATAACTTATTCCTACACTTAATAAATATGTATTTAACGACCTTCTCATATTCCGAATTACCTCTACATCAAATCCCATTCCAAAACCATTCAAAAAATAAAACCTTTTCTCCCCTATTTTCACTACCCCTGCGTCTAAATATTGAATATTCCAGGTATCTAACCTTTTGAGAATATCTATTACGCCTAACTTTCCATAGATAGAATGGGAATAATCGCTACCCCTGCCAAGTGGTAAAGGCAATAAAGGTATATTATTTTCTATCGCTACATCAGCTGTCTCTACTGCTGTGCCATCCCCACCAACTATAATTATACCGTCTACATCTTTTCTTAAAAGGTCTTTTGCGGACTGGTACCCTTTACCTTTATATGTCGTAAAAGAATATTCACAAATGAATTTCTTTTCTAAAATATCCTTAATTATAGGAAAATAAATCATTGCTTTTTTCCTGCCTGCCTCGGAATTAATCAGAACACCCAATTTCTTCATAGGAAAAAATAAAAAAATATCGCAATTTGTCAATAAAAAACTTGACATAATGAGATTTTTTTATATATAACAGATGTTGTAAAAAAATTGTATGAAAGAAACCAATGTTTAAACTTAAAAGTTTAAGATTGAAAAATGAATGAAAGTATGAGAACTGTTGGCAAAGGCATAGGTTGATTTGCCTGCAAGGTAGAGACAAGATATATGGTGATACGGTTATACGAAACAAAATAAAGGTTCAAAAAGGCTTAATCTCCATATCAACTTATCAACGCTATTTTTGCCAACGGCTATGTTTGGTAGTGGGAAAAGTTTTATGAAAGAATATAAAAAAATGTTGATGAGTGGAAAAGCAGTAGCGAGGGATGAGTAGCAAGCATATAGGGAAAAGAGAAAACAGATAAGAGTGTTTGCTCATTGCATTTGCTCACGCCTTCAGCACTTCGCCTTCGGATCAGAATGACAACGGAGGAGAACCACCCATCCTGTGAGATTGCCACGCCTGCCTCTGGCAGGCTCGCAATGACAAAATGAGCGGTGTCATTGCGAGTGTCCACTTCTTGCTGGTAGTTTTGCGAAGAAGCCGAAGGCGTGAGTGA
>WFRC01000287.1 GCA_015486685.1 Caldifarciminota bacterium | reverse complement strand
CTTATAGAGGTTGGAGAATTTTTAATATGGGCTGTTGCCAATTTTGATAAATTCAAAGAAGTTGCAGGAACTACCACAAAGCATGGGAAATTGGAGAATATGATAACAACAATTGAAGGCAATCTACTCATCCTCAATTTTGAATATACAACAGGGGACGCCTCCGGGCAGAATATGGTTACAATTGCTACTGATGCAATATGTAAATATATAATAGAAAATTCTCCAATCAAGCCCAGAAAGTGGTTTATTGAAAGCAATCTTTCAGGGGATAAGAAAGCTACATCAATGTCTTATCTCTTTGTAAGAGGAAAAAAGGTTACAGCGGAGGTTGTCATTCCCCAAAAACTATGCAGAAGAATGCTGCATACAGAACCAGAAACTGTAATGGATTATTATAAAATGTCTGTTATAGGTGCTGTTCAATCAGGCTCTTTTGGAACACAGGGGCATTATGCAAATGGGCTTGCAGGTATTTTTATTGCCTGCGGACAGGATGTTGCGTGTGTATCAGAAGCAGCAGTAGGTATTACAAGGATTGATATAACTAAAAATGGAGACCTTTATTTTTCAATAACCCTGCCAAACCTGATTGTAGGCACTGTTGGAGGTGGAACAGGACTGCCCACCCAGAAGGAATGTTTGAATTTATTGGGATGTAGTGGGACAGGTAAGGCAAAGAAATTTGCAGAAATTTGTGCAGCCACTTTACTTGGAGGTGAGGTTTCAATTATAGGTGCTCTTGCTTCAGGAGATTTTGCAGAAGCGCATAAAATATATGGAAGAAAGAAATGAAAAAGGAAATATTTGATATAATCCACTATGCAAATTGCTGGGAGGATACAGAAATTTTGTTAGATGCACTCAATATAAAGAATAACGGTGTATATCTTTCTATTTTATCCGGAGGGGACAACACATTTTCCCTATTGACGAAAAATCCCAAAAAGGTTATTGGTGTTGATATTGGAAGGGCACAGGTGTCTGTTTTTTATCTGAAAAAAATAGCAATAGAGAGATTACCCTATAGAAAAATATTGGAATTTCTGGGTATATTACCTTCTAATGAAAGGGCATCAATTTATAGAAGTTTAGTCCAATATTTTCCAGACCATATAAAAGAATTCTGGGATAATAATCTTTCAATTATAGAGAAGGGTGTGATTTTCTCGGGAAAATTTGAGAAATATTTTTTAGTTTTTCGCAAATTTATACTCCCTTTAATCCATAAAGAAAAAACAATAGAGGAACTATTCAAAGAAAAGACATTAAAACAGAGAAGAGAATTCTATTATACAAAGTGGAATTCACCAAGATGGAAGATGATGTTTAAGGTCTTCTTTAGTAAATTTGTAATGGGACATCTCGGGAGGGATCCGGAATTTTTCAGATATGTAGATGTGCCTGTTGCTGAGAATATTAAAAAAGTTGTTGAATTAGGACTTATAAACATACCTGCGTGGGAAAATCCCTATGTAGATTTTATCCTCCATAAAAACTTTACTCTTACACTTCCTTACTATCTGAGGAAAGAGAATTTGCGGATAATTAAAAAGAATATCGATAGGATTGAGGTTGTAGAAGGACCCGTAGAAAAAGGGCTGGAGAAGGCAAGGAAATTTGATGGATTTAATCTATCGGATATATTTGAATATATGGATTATAATACATTCTCAGGCCTATATGCAAAAATTATTGAAAAGTCAAAAAGGGGAACAAGACTCCTGTACTGGAATATGCTTGCAGACAGAAATTGCCCTGAAAACCTAAAGGATAAGGTAAAATCTCTAACAGACCTCTCCAGCAAACTCTATAAAAAGAACAAATCCTTTTTTTATCAAACCCTTATAATTGAAGGAAGAAAATGATAAACATCCATAATGAATTTATATATGCAGTAATTATCTCGCTTTCATATATTATACTTTTTCTCTCCTGTGAGGTAATATATAGAAAATTCAAAATATTACCGGAATATGGTAGAAAATTAACCCATTTACTAAGCGGTGTTGTGGCTTCTTTTTTCCCTTTTATCTTCCATTCTACAATCACTATATTTATTCTAAGTATACTATTTACCCTGATTTTATACTTTGCAAGAAGACTTAACTTGTTAAAATCTATCGGCAGTGTTGAAAGAAAATCCTATGGTGAAATCTACTTCCCCATCTCCATTTTTTTCTTATTTGCACTTTCACATACAAGACCTGTCATATATGTCATTTCCATATTACTCCTTACCATATCTGACCCTGTTGCTGCAATAATAGGTAAAACATACGGAACAACCAAATATGTTGTCCAAAAGGATAAGAAATCCCTTGAAGGTTCGTTTATGTTTTTTCTGTCCTCATTTTTCATTGTCCACATTCCATTACTTCTTTTTACAGGTGTATCAAGGGGCTCTTCACTTCTTATAAGTTTCCTTGTTGCATTGTTAGTTACTATTATTGAATCAGTTTCTATGGAAGGTATTGATAATCTTCTAATCCCTATTGGGGCGTTCATTATTCTCTCTAAACTATTGACAAAACCATTTGAAATGGTTCTCCTTAATGTAATGGCATTTTCTCTTGTATTGATAATGTGCGTTGTGCTTTCTGTAAGGAGTAAAAAAATATCTTTCAGTGGGGTAATAGTATTGGCGCTCTTTGGTTATACAGCATGGATGCTGGGAGGTATAGCATATTATCTGGTGTTCATTCTTTCTTTTTTATTCTTCCTGTTTATGAATGTGGTATTCTATATCAAAACAGGGGAAGATGCCCAGATGTTTCATGTAAGACCTGTATTCTATCTTGTTATCATACCATTTTTGATAATATTCCTGGCAAATCTATTCTCAAAAGAGAGGGTGCTTTTTCCTGTATTCTTACAGTCAGCAGGGGTGCAATTTACCCTTTTATGGAGACAATATTTTCTTGATGAAAGGGTTCAAAACAAATTTTTTGCACGGAATAGAAATATCTTCAGCAACCTTGGGCCTATATTTTCTGGTATTTTTATATTTATAATTCCCATTATTTATTTCAAGCCTGAATATCCTTTGATGCTTGCATTACTTTTCCTGATATTTTGTTTTATAGGAGACATAGTGTACCTCTCGATAAGAAAACATTCCAGCCGTACTTTTTCTATCAATGAAAATAGAAGAATGCGTGAATATATAAACCTTTTTATCGTGATTATGTATTTCATAGTACAAAATGTGTTGTTATTAATATTAAAGGGGATATTATGTATAGAATAATTTCTTTTATTTATAAAAGGAAAAGGGCATTTGCAGGAATCCTTATATTATTGCTGTTTATATCCATTTTTGCCTTAAAAAATATCAAAATCAGCAATCGGCTGGATATTTGGTTTCCTGAAAATGAGAAAGAACTAAAAGGGTATAAAGACTTTCTTAAAAATTTTGGCAATGATGAAACAGTTGTAATTGCCTTGAAATCACATTCACCTATCCTTTCCGAAAAAAATCTAAAATCACTAACAGATATCATTAATAGATTAGAAAAGATTAAGTATATCTGTAAACCTACCTCCATTTTAAGTCCAATTTTATCAAAGGACATAAAAGAAATGCTCTTATCAAAGGATTCACTTGCTACTGTTATATTTACACCAATGAAAAAAATGTCCATAATAGAAGGGAAAAGAGATGTAATAATGGCGGAAATAAAGAATATTTTAAGGGCATCGCCATTTGAATATCATATTGCCGGGGTTACAGCAGTATACAACGAATTAAACAGAATCACTCAAGAAAATGTTTCCATTTTCGTAATATTAATATTCATATACATTTTCTTACTCAGCGGAATTATCCTCAAAAATTTAAAGATAACCCTGCTTACTTCCTTATCTGTCCTTTTTACGATAATAATTCTTATGGGAATAATGTCCGTTTTAAGGGTAGAATTAAATATGATTACTTCTATGCTGCCCGTGCTTATTCTCATTTATGGTCTGTCTGACATTATTTATATCAGTTATACATTAAGATTAAACAAGAAAGACATACATACATTAACCCACATTGCCATTCCCTGTTTCTTTACATCATTAACAACATTTTTAGGATACCTTTCACTCGTATCTTCCCGAATACCCTGCATAAAACAACTGGGAATATTCGGAGGGATTGGCGTAATATTAGAGTTTTTTGTTACAATCACCTTATATACCATATTTCTGGACAGGCTTTTTCTTTCAGGGAAAGCACCCATTACCCTGAAAAGATTCCATTCGTTTGAGGATAGGATTACGAAAAAAAGGGGAATGGTCATTATGCTTACTGTGGTTTTATCACTCATTCTCTTAAATGGTATGAAATTTCTAAGGTTTGACACATATACAATAGGAATGTTCACAAAAAATAACATTGTAAAAAAGGATTCAGAATGGATTCAAAAACACATTGGATATTATTTACCACTTGAACTACTTGTCAAATCAGAAAATTTTGAACAGGCACAAAAAGTTATACAAAGGTTTCAGAAAATTGCAAAGGAAAAATATAATTATAATTCCATATCCATATTTGATTTAAATCTTGAATCAATATTAAATCAGCCTGTATCCTTTGAGCAGAACTATCTTGATTTAGATAAAAATTTGTTCAGGGTTACAGTATTCATTCCAATGTCCAGCGCAGCAAAGGTAGAAAATATCATAAATAAATTAACATCCGCTTTCAGGAAAATCTCCAATATGGAGATAAGACCATCCGGTTATCTTCCCCTATATGTTAGACTAATAAAATATCTCCAGACAAGTCAGATGGTATCATTCCCCATATCCTTTTTGACTGTATTTATTACCATTATCATAATATTCGGATTGAAATTTGGACTATCTTCAATCCTGCCCAATATCCTCCCTGTTATTGCGGTATTGGGAATTATGGGATATTTGCATATACCCCTTGATGTTGGCACAATAATAATTACCCCTATAATTCTTGGTGTAGTTGTTGACGATACCATCCATTTTCTATACTTTAAAAGGCACAAAGGGATTTATAATATAAGAGACCCAATGCTAATGACATCCATCTCCCTCTCTACAGGATTTATACTCCTAATCTTTGCAAAATTAACCACAATTATTTATTTTGGTATATTTTCCACCATCGCCATTCTATTTGCCTACTATGGAGATTCAATACTTCTACCTGCTATATTTTTAAGGAAAAAATGATTGGAACGGTGCTTGTTTTTTCAGATATATGTAGATGCTAAAACAAGTTTAGGGTGACATTATTCACTTCAGCATCTTATGTTTCTTGAGTTTTGTAATTTGTAAGACTGACCCCGATGTTTTGAGTAAATGAGTAGATGGGTGAATAGGTAGATGAGTAAAAGAATAGGGGCTTCCAGTATTGTCATTGCGAGG
>WFRC01000286.1 GCA_015486685.1 Caldifarciminota bacterium | reverse complement strand
TTTTTCCATATACTCAGGGCAGTAGCAGGTTTTGTCGATTCAATAGAAGAAGCCTGAAGGGTTAATGAATTCACCTGCTCTCTTATTTTTTTATTCACCTTTGTAAGGTAGCCTTTAGCAAGTATATTCATAGGGTCTAATCTTAAGGCAGTTTGGAATTCCTTCCGTGCACTTATGTAATCATTTCCTTTATAATACATCACTCCTGTTTTTATATGTGCCTCCGCCGCAATTTCTGCTTTGGTCTTTTTCTTCGTAAGAGGAATATCAATTTTTAATGATTTAGATTCTCTTACAACAATATTTGCTCTTAAGGTATTAAATCCATCTTTTTGATAATAAATTGTATATCTTCCAGGAGGTAAACCAATTTTATATGCACCTGTGCTTTTGTATACTTTTTTTGCTTTTGTTTTAGAAGAAACAACTATAACATTTGCAGAGGTGGGTTGATTTGTTTCCTTATTGGAAATAATACCTATTATAAATCCTTCTCTATGGGATGGAACAAATAATGAGGACTTAAATGATAATCCTGCATCTACCCTCATAGGATAGGAACCAATAATTTGTTCAACCTTAGACCAGGCAATATTTGCCTGAAACATAGGTGTATCATACCTCATCCCGATATGGGCATCTCTACCATCAAAATCAGCCATTAAGAACATACCCTTCGCCAATTCCACTTTTCCTCCCATAAATAGTCCAAGTGTAAAGTTTGGATGCGCCTTCTCAGAAAGTTCATGCTGATGGACAGTGAATAATATGTCTGTATTGAACCAATGGCTGTGGGGACCATAACCTACAAATTCACCCCTTCCAAGCCCAAAGGTCAATTCTACTATTGGGTGTGGTTTGATACTCATTACTCCAAAGATAGAACCAAATTCAGGTGGCCTTCCTCCTACTTTGACATAATCACTATCATCCGGGAATGCTGCGGTACGAGTTCCTCCAACAGGTGAAATATACTCTCTGTATGTGATATTTCTTATCCCTGCTGCAAATGATGGCTTATTCCCTTTCCCTTTTAAAATCAGATACTCAAAGTCTATTGCAAAGTCTCTGGAGGTATACGCTTTAAGATAGGTCTCCATTCTATCGTTGAAACCCCAACCTACAATTGTGCTGAAAGCGAATGGATGGCTTACTCCACCCCTTGTTGCAAAAGAGGTAAGAAGCCTTAATTCTCCCCCACTACCTATTACATTTGCTGTAGGTATACCTATAAGACCTGCACCATCTTCTAATGCAGGGAAAATAGGCAGTGCGAGTAAAGATAAAACAATAAATACTTTTTTCATCACTCCTCCTTTCCTTTATTTGATACTAATATAAAAAAAAGAATTATTTTGTCAAGAGAAAACTTGCATTTTTTTTAATTTTTTTTATATTTTATTATGAAAACCCCAATTATTGGAATAATAGGTTGTGCAAGATGCTCAAAAGAGATACTAAAAATTGCCTATGAAACAGGAAAAATAATAGGTAAAAAAGGGTATATACTGATTAATGGTGGATTATCCGGAGTAATGGAATATGCATCTAAGGGCGCTAAAGAAGAAGGGGGACTTGTAATTGGTATTCTTCCCACTCCAACAAAATCTGCTGCAAATCCTTTTATAGATATTCCAATTGTAACGGGGATGAATGAGGCAAGAAATATTATTATTGCAAGGACAGCAGATGTTTTGATTGCTATTGACGGTAAATATGGAACACTCTCAGAAATCATCTTTGGACTCCATTTTGGGAAAAAGGTTATAGGATTAAAAACTACCTATGATTTACCTACCATTAAGGTAAATACCCCTGAGGAAGCGGTAAAGACCGCTGAAAAAATATTAAATAAAAAGAATTTATTTTCATAAATCAAAAAAAGGCTTACTACTTCCCACTAATAATGAAGGTATAATTGATAAGGTATGTGGTATAGTTTTTCGATAAAAATCTCTTGACATACATAAGTATATATGTATTATTACGATATGAATGGAATAAGGATAGGATTTCCATTAGAGGAAAACAAAGAGGTTATTCCTGACAACCTGAACAATACAAAATATTTATATATCGCAGAGATTCAGGATGGGAATCTTGTAAAAGAAAAATGGCTTACTTTTAATGAAATTGGGCATTACGATGTAGATGTACTTATTGTCTGGGCACTTCCTGAGGATATAAAAAAACAATTAAGAAATAAAGGTATTCTGGTTCTGAAAACGGAAGTAAAAAATTATAAAGAGGCATTATTGGGATATGTTACAGGATTAAGAAGGTTTAAACCGCTTTAGAAAATCGGGGTCAGTCTTGTGAATTGTGAATTAGAAATGATTGGATAAATGGATAAATTGGAAAGTAAGAAATAAGGAGGAATGAATGAAACATCTTTTTGAAACAGATAAAGAGATTGCAGATGCTATCTTGAGCGAGGCAGAGAGGCAGCATAAAAATCTGGAATTGATTGCTTCGGAGAACTTTGTATCTCCTGCTGTTATGGAAGCAATGGGTTCGGTGATGACAAATAAATATGCAGAGGGATATCCAGGGAAAAGATATTATGGAGGATGCGAATTTGTAGATGTTGCTGAAAGCCTTGCAATTGAGCGTGCAAAGAAATTATTTGGGGCTGAACATGCAAATGTCCAACCTTTATCCGGAGTGCCTGCAAATATGGCTGTATATTATGCATTTTTGCAGCCCGGGGATAAATTTTTTGGACTTTCACTCTCTCATGGTGGGCATCTTTCACACGGATATAAGGTAAGTTTCAGTGGGAAATTATATAATTCTTTTCAGTATACAGTAGACCCTGAAACAGAAACAATAAATTATGATGAATTGTGGAAGATTGCAAAAGAAGAAAAGCCCAAATTGATTATGACAGGTGCAAGTGCATATCCAAGAACCCTGCATTGGGATAAATTCAAAGAAATTTGTGATGATATAGGAGCATATTTTATTGCAGATATTTCCCATATTGCAGGACTTGTTGTTGCTGATTTACACCCAAACCCTGTGCCTTATGCTGATGCTGTTACTACTACGACACATAAAACTTTAAGGGGTCCCAGAGGGGCAATCATACTAACAACAGAAGAACATAAAAAGGTGATTGATAAGGCTGTTTTTCCAGGACTGCAGGGTGGTCCACATATGCACATTATTGCCGCAAAGGCTGTAGCATTCAAAGAGGCAATGACCGATGAATTTAAGATATATCAATCGCAGATTGTGAAAAATGCAAAGGCACTGGAAGAGACATTTAAGGAATTGGGATGGAGATTGGTGGCAGGTGGGACAGATACTCACCTCCTGCTTATAGATGTAAAAAGTAAAGGCATAACAGGAAAACTTGCAGAAGAAACCTTAGACAAAGCACACATCACCGTGAATAAAAATACAATTCCGTTTGATAAAGAGAAACCGTTCATTGCAAGCGGCATCAGGATTGGGACACCTGCACTAACTACGAGAGGAATGAAAGAATCAGAGATGAAAGAAATTGCAAAACTTATAGATAGGGTTTTAAGCAATATAGACGATGAAAAAATCATTTCTGATGTAAGGGGAAAGGTAAAAGAATTGATAGAATCCTTCCCTTTATATAAGGATTTAAGGGAACTGTACAGGGAAAAACTAAAAAGACAGCCGTAAGCCGATGGCAAAAATCCGCTTACCGCTATCCGCCTACCGCTGACCGCCAAAAGGATATTTGCCAGATGGATGTAGGAGGGGCTTCCCAGCCCCGATGGAAAAGACTGCCGAAAGCCGAAAGCCGTCGGCCGATGGCAAAAAAAATTAGGGTATAGTTGATAGAGTATGGGGTATGGTTAAAATGAAAGTCAAAGGTCAAAGGTCAAAGCCACAGGGCAAAGGTCAAAGCCCAAAGGTGGGAGATTTGTGAAAGTTTTTGAGTTTTAAGTTGTGGTTTTGAGATTTGCCTTTTGAGATTTGAGATGCTGAAATGAATTCAGTATGACAAAAATGAAAGTTAAAGGAGCAAAACTAACAAAATGAACGAAATCAACGAAACAAACGAGATAAACGAGACCAACGAAATAAACGAAATGAACGAGACCAACGAAACAAACGAGAAAAAAGGAGGTATAATGCATAAAAAATTGTTTATTCCAGGACCAACAGAGGTTAGAGATGGTGTATTAAAAGAAATGTCAGTGCCTATGATTGGGCACAGAAGTAAGGAATTTAGCGATTTGATGCTTTCTGTTGTTCCAAAGATTCAAAAGATATTGTATACAAATAACTTCATTATTATCTCAACTTCATCCGGCACGGGTTTAATGGAGGCTGCATCCCGAAATACAATCAAGAAAAAGGCACTCCATACGGTTTGCGGTGCATTCAGTAAAAGATGGGCTCAAATTTCAAAGGCAAATGGAAAGGATGTGGATACCATTGAGACAGAATGGGGTAAAGCAATCACCCCTGAGATGATTGATGAAAAACTAAAAACAGGTGAATACGATACCCTATTTCTCACCCATAATGAGACATCAACAGGTATAATGAATCCCATTGAAGAGATTTCTGAGGTAGTGAAAAAATACCCTGATGTTGTTTTCTGTGTAGACGCGGTAAGTTCAATGGCAGGTGTCAAGATTGAGACAGATAAGTTAGGTGTGGATGTGCTCCTTGCCAGCGTCCAGAAGGCATTTGCACTTCCTCCAGGGCTTGCCATTGCGGCTGTAAGCGAAAAGGCATTAAAAAGGGCAGAAGAGGTGGAGAATAGAGGTTATTACTTTGATTTCCTGACATTCAAGAAATACTGGGATAAAAAGAATCAGACACCAACAACCCCTTCAATATCCCATATACACACCTTAAATTACCAATTGGATAAAATCCTCAATCAGGAAGGGATTGAAAACAGGTTCAAGAGGCATCTGGAAATGGCAGAATATACAAGAAAATGGGCAAAAGAGAAATTTGAACTATTCCCCGATGAAAGGTATCTTTCTATTACACTTACAACTGTAAAGAATAACAGAGGTATAAGCGTAGCAGATTTGAATAAGGAACTGGCAAAGAGAGGTGCAACTATATCCAATGGATATGGAGATTTAAAGGAAAAAACATTCAGAATAGCACATATGGGTGATTTAACACTGGATGAGATAAAATGGCTTCTTTCCCAGATTGATGAGATAATAAAATAAGTGGAAAGTGAGAATTGGGAAGTAAGAAGCGGATGAGTGAATGAGTATGAATAATTGGGGTCAGTCATAAACTATCAACTTTTCTTTTTATTACTTTGATACTCAAAGACAAAGAATAAGTTTTGTAATTTGTACGACTGACCCCTTTAATTTACGCTTGTTTTTTAATTCATTATTTATATTATAGAGACAATCAAAGGTTGAAAGTTTATGACTGACCCTATTAAAAGGAGGTTAATATGAAAATACTTGTATGTGACCCAATTGCTGAAAAGGCTGTTCAAGAATTGAAATCTCTTGGGCATCAAGTTGATGTTAAAACAGGGATGACACCAGATGAATTGAAATCCGCTGTCCCTGATTATGAATGTATGGTTGTCAGAAGTGCAACAAAGGTAAGAAAGGAAATCATTGATGCGGCACCGAATTTGAAACTCATTATCAGGGGAGGTGTAGGTATTGACAACATTGATGTGGAATACGCAAAATCCAAAGGGATAGAAGTGAGAAATACCCCTGCTGCAAGTTCTATATCAGTTGCAGAACTTACTCTTGGACATATGCTTTCTTTAATAAGACATATTCCAAGAGGCACTCAGGGCTTGAAAGAAAATAAATGGGAGAAAAAGAAATTAAAAGGCACAGAACTTTATCAGAAAACATTGGGTATTATTGGTATCGGGAGGATTGGCAGGGAAGTGGCAAAAAGGGCGATTTGTTTTGGTATGAATGTAATTGTATATGACCCTTATATTAAAGAGGTGGAAGGATTGGATGTAAAATTTGTCCCATTTGAAGAACTTATAAAGACTGCCGATTTTATCACCCTGCACACACCACATACCGATGAAACCCACCATCTTTTGTCTGATAAAGAATTTGAAGAAATGAAAGAAGGAGTATATGTCATCAATTGTGCAAGGGGCGGTATTGTGGATGAAGATGCACTCTACAGGGCTTTGACATCAGAGAAAGTGGCAGGAGCCGCCCTTGATGTATTTGAGAAAGAACCCCCGGAGAATAATAGGTTACTTTCATTGGAAAATTTTGATTGCACGCCTCATTTAGGTGCTTCAACAAGAGAGGCACAGGATAGAATTGGAGAAGA